>JBBQVG010000001.1:0-66952 GCA_038211765.1 Minisyncoccia bacterium
TAAAGTAATCAGCCGCCTTCATACGGCGCTTCTCAAGCTCGTCCTGGGACAGGGCTCGTGAAGGGTGATGGTGGGATGTTTTCATCTCTCCATTCTATCATGAATATGAAAAGCTAGTAAGGAGTTGGGTGAAGGTCAGTAAGTACTCCAAGAAATAGAGTAGTTTCCCCCTATAAGGAACTTATAAGACCATAAACGGCGATGTAGTTGTTCCGTGTGAATGTAAGCCCAATAATCATTTGCACTTAGAAGAAAAGGTGCAAGTTGGAATTTCAATCTTCGCGTTGCAATTCTGCCCAAGGCGTCCTGTATCATGTTATGCCGCTGGAGCAGGCATCACTTTCTTCAAGTGGCGGTGGAATAATATCCACAGAACAATTTCGACAACCAAGATAAAAAGATTTGACACAATGGCCGCTACAAAACTACCTGTATTCAGTGCTATGCCAATGATTGAGTAAAGAACAATAAGGACGTAAAGTCCGAAAGTAAGGTCGGTCCATTTGATAGAATCGAAACTCATCTTATTCAATTTCACAACAAAGATTATGGAAACAATAAAGCTGATCACGTTCAATATCGTTCCGATAATACCGAGAGTAGAATTTCCAGTGTAGGTTAAGGGACTAATACCTGTATATTCTGCAATAGTCGTAAATATACCCAGAACTACTCCTAGAACGGTAATTACCATCATGAACCATACAAAACCAGTTTTTTTCATAAATTAAATATTGTTATATGACGAATATAATGTCCCAATTATAGCACATCAGTAGTTCATTATTGTGAAGTCGTCGCCACCTTTTCGTTTTGAATTGGAATCGCCCGAATCTTCGCCTCTGGCAACACTCCTTTACCTACGATCTCCAGTCTAGTCTCCGTACTTCTCCCAAACTGATCTCGCCCTGCGACGGTAAGCCTATTTATTCCTGGAAAGAGAATGATCACTTCACTAAAGTTTCCTTGTTCATCGATAAAGACGGCATTCCCATTCAGGGTGAGGTTATTGATGCGCTCTGAGCGACCACGAACGGTGATTGTGTTGGTGGTAGTTGCAGAACCATCCTTTGGCTCAAAAATTTCTATATGCGGACCGCGTGCGTAGTTTAGTGAACGCCAGATAGCGTAGCCGATGATGATGCTGGCGATGAGTATAGCCGCACAGATTTTGATGAGTCGGAGGAAGGAAGTACGGGTGAGGGGCATGGAGCTAGTGTACAGTTCAAAATTAAAAGTGCAAAGTTATCGATTACACCCTACCGTCTCCACCACTTGCATCCAACATAGCATCCGCAGCTGCCTCTATAGATGCACTACCACCCAATACTTCACGCGGTTTGGAACCATTTGATGCACCTATCACACCATGTTCTTCTAGAAGGTCCATGAGCTTGGCGGCGCGCGAGTAACCGACGCCCAATTTTCTTTGGATATATGAAGTAGAAGCTTTGTTGGCACTGACGACAGCATCACGGGCGGCCTCGTAGAGGTCATCCTGATCTTCCAGTGAGTCGCCAGAGAGGGAATCGCCAAGACCACCACTTATGGAATCGAAAGCTGCGTGCGAACCTGCTTCGGTTGGGGTGAGGTTGATGTCGCTCGGGATCTCATCTTTGTATTCATCGGCCAAGTATTTTACTACTTTTTTGACTTCACCTTCGGAAATATATGCAGACTGGAGACGTATAGGCTTGGACATCTCACCGCCGAGATAGAGCATGTCACCAGCTCCGAGAAGCTTTTCGGCACCTTGCTGGTCGAGGATGGTTCGCGAGTCGATCTGTGAGGCCACCTGCAGAGCCACGCGAGTAGGGACATTGGCTTTGATGAGACCGGTGATGACGTTCACAGACGGGCGCTGAGTGGAAATAATAAGGTGGATGCCGACGGCGCGCGACATCTGAGCCAAGCGGACGATGGCGGACTCAAGCTCGCGAGGATAGGTCTGCATGATGTCGGCCAACTCATCGATAATGATGACAATATACGGCATGGTCTCTGGAAAAACTGTCTTTTCTTGCCCACTGTTCTTTTCGTCTTTCTTGTGTGCGGCCACGGCTGGGGCAAGAATAGTTTTGTGATACGAGTCAATATCTCGGACAGTATTTTGTTCTAGTATGTCATAGCGGCGGCTCATTTCTTTTGCAGCCCATTTTAGTGCAAGAATAGCTTTCTTCGGATCAGTAATAACCGGAGTGAGAAGATGCGGGATCTTGTTGTACAAGGTGAGCTCCACGCGCTTTGGGTCTATCATGATGAACTTTAGATTTTCTGGAGAATTGCGGTAGAGGAGAGAGGTGATGAGGGTGTGTATAGAAACAGACTTTCCTGAACCTGTGGCACCAGCGATGAGCATGTGGGGAGCTTTGGCGAGGTTGGAGAAGTGTGCTCGACCAGTGATGTCCTTGCCTAGAGAGACGAGGAGTGGTTTTTCGGACTCTTGATAATCAGAAGACGCAAGGATGGTGGCGAGACCGACAGTGGTCTTTGAGGTATTGGGGACTTCGATACCTACCAGTGACTTGCCAGGGATAGGGGCTTCGATGCGTATAGGGTGGGCGGCAAGTGCTAGGGCGAGGTCGTTGTTGAGTCCGACTATCTTTGCAAGCTTCACTCCTTCTGCAGGCTTGAGGGCATAACGGGTGACAGATGGTCCGATAGAGATCTCGTCCATCTCCACTGTAATATTGAAGTTCGAAAGAGTCCTCTTGATGATATTGGCATTGGCTTTGATGTCACCAGTTTCTGGCTTGCCCTTGTCTTTTTCGAGGAGGTTGAGCGGTGGGGGAGTGAAGGCTTTGCTATAAGGCATGACTACTGATGAGGCAAAAGCGTTCTCTTCTGCGTCACTAAAGTCTAGTAGTCCACCACGCTTGAATTTCTTTTCGTTGGCTTTCTCCATGTTCTTCTTGGCTTCGGCTAGTGCGAGAGCTTTGGCGCTTACTGGGCTAGCTGAGTCCATGATGTTCGCTTCGGCATTGGCCACAGCCTTGTCGAGGGCCGTCTCGTCGTCTAGATCCGTAACGTCCTCGTCAGAGGTTTTCTGGAATCTCCTCCAGAAGGCCAGGCCCTCCCAGGTGATGTGGATATTGAAGGTGATCAGGATAGAAATAACAAAGATGGCTACGAGTACTGCCGCTGTAGCCCAGACATCGAAGAGTTTTAGTAATGGAGTAGCGATCCAGCGACCGATGATGCCCCCAGCATGTTCCGGAAGGAGGTAGATAATGCCCAGTCCAGAGATGAAAAATAAGATGGCACCAGCAGTCTTTGAGTAACCAAGCTTGTGTTGCATGCCTCGAAAGAGTGAAATGCCCAACATAATAAAGACAATGGGTATAAGGTAGTAGCCTATCCCAAAAAGCTTGGAGAGCCAGCCAAAGGCGTAGTCTCCGATGATGCCAGCCTTTGCAAACGCGGCCAGAAGAGCGATGAGGGCCACCACAAACGAACAGATACCCATGATGGCCTGTTTTGTATAGTTTGGCACCTCGTCAGCAATACTTTTTTTATCTAGCTTTTCGGAACTTTTCTTTTTTGCCATAGTAAGTAAAAGGTAATGGGATTTATTGGTTAATAATAACATAGAGCAATACAACATTCCTTCACTTCTTGATTCCTGCGCAATTTGTGTCTATAATGGACATATCAAGGACAGTAGAAATATGAGATTTTATATAGGACATATATAAGACAGACTAAAGGACAGAGAGTGAATAGATATACCCTCATGGACATCAACGAAAACCCCAATTCATCTGCATTCAATGACCCAGTAAACTGGAAGTCTATTGGGTTTTTTTCGGCTGAAGACTACCTTATCTACATCTTCAAAAAGACAGAAAAAATAGCCGCAGCACTCTACCTCGTCTCTGGCCTTCTCAAGGACAAGGAGCCTATCAAGTGGGAACTGCGCGATCATGGAATGGATCTCATTTCCTCTTCGTTTATGGCTGCCAGTGCAGTTCCTGGCGATAAAAATTCCGTTATCCAGTCACTATTCACAGCCGCTCTCGAGACAATGTCACTACTCAATGTAGCCCGTATTTCCAACCTTGTTTCAGATATGAATTATAAACTTCTCATCAAGGAAATTGACCATGTGGTGGGTCTACTTCGAGACAAACTTGCCCAAAATGCAGAAAATGCTGGGTATGTTCTGTCAGAGTCATTTTTTAAGACACCAGATATTTTCTCTAGCGGTTTTCGGCCAGACACCCAAAGAAATAGCCATAAAGGACAAGCCTTTTCGGGTAAGCACCCTTATAAAACCTCGTCCAATCTAGCAGAGCAGGGATCATCAAAAAGGACAGAAAGACAAGAAACTATTCTCAATCTGATGAAAGGCAAGTCCGGACTTACTATAAAAGACTTTTCTCATGTGATAAAAGACTGTAGCGAGAAGACTATCCAGCGCGAATTGCTCGACCTCGTCGAACGCGGTCTGGTCAAAAAAGAAGGGGAGAGGCGATGGAGCACGTACTCGCTCAAATAGTTGACTTTACCCCCATTTTGCTCTAGTATTCGTGCTACTTATCCACATTGGGCCTTTTGCCACGGTATGGCCCAATAAGATATAATGTTTTGCAACGAGCATGCCCTGATTTCGGATTTCGCAAGAGATCCAAACAAAATTATGGACATGTTCGTCCCAGAGCGTTAGCGATGGGGGAAAGGCCTTTGAAAAATCAATAAAGAAAGTAAAAGGTCAGTTCGATCGTCCGAAGCTCGCAAGAGCGTAGGCGATATTAGTTCGCCCACAAACCCTTTTCTCTTTGCGTGTCGATAGCGCGAATGGGAAAGATGTGGATAGTTAGATTTATCAGAATTTACCAATCGCGTTTATTTCCCTTTCACAATTAATATTAAGTAGGGAAGATGCGACAATTATAAAAAACACAATATGAAAAAGTTTCTCATTGCATCAGGCGTAGCCGTTTTGGCTTTCGCTTCAGTTGCATCAGCACAGGGCTATATGTTCAACAGCAATTTGACTGTTGGATCAACAGGTCCTGATGTTGTAGCCCTTCAGACCAGACTCTTGGCAGAAGGTTATGTTATCCCATCTCTATCAGACGGTTCTGCTTCCAAAGGTTACTTTGGTTCACAGACCAAGACTGCAGCTATGCGCTACCAGGCTTCAAAGGGTATTCCTAACACAGGCTTCGTAGGTCCTTTGACACGCGCTTCATTGAATAGTGGCGGCTCAGTCGTCGTCAACCCAGGTGTCATAGTTTGTCCAGTTGGTTACAACTGTACTCCAGTAGGCGTAACACCTCCTGTTACTCCAGTTACTCCTATTACTCCAGTTGTCACAAACCCAGGCATGATCACTACTCCTGGTGTAGCAGGTACTCTCGCTTTCTCACTCCAGTCAACACCTTCAAACGGTACTTCAGTTGATAAGGGTGCTTCAGCAGACGTTGCTCGCTTCAAGCTCCAGGCTGGTGCATCAGATCAGCAGGTTACAAGCCTCTCGATCGACTTCGATGTTCGCCTCTGGCTCTACGCATCTACTATCACCATCAAGGATGATAGTGGTTCAGTTGTTGCTACAAAGTCAGGTCTTTCACAGTCTGACTTCACAGAACTTACAGCTGGTAGCTCATACCGCCTCTATGTTCCAGTCAACACAGTCGTAGGTCGCGCAGCAACTCGCTACTTCACAGTCAACGTAACAATGCTCGGTGTCACAGATCGTTGTGCATCACAAAGTTGCACCATCGGCATCCTCCAAGCACAAGTACGCTCAGTTGATGGAACAGGTGTAACAGAAACACAGACAGTTGATTCAGCCGCTGTTGGAACAGTCGGTAACACGACAGGTATTGATCGTTCGTTCACCTTCACAGGTTCAAACAACGGTCAGGTTATCGTCACTGTTGACGCCGCTTCACCTTTGAAGAGACTCGTCAATATCTCAACATCAGTTGAGACCAATGACGTTATCCTCGGTATCATCGATCTTAAGTCTCAGAATAGGACAGGAAACCTCCGCACTTTGAAAATCACTGTTCAGACCGCAAATGCTAACGGTGCCCCAGGTGTAGCAGTGTCAACCATGTTCAACGACATCAAGATCAAGGCCGGAAGCTTGGTATACTCTGCATCTACTATCGCTTCAACAACACTCTTTACAGATTTGCAGATCCCATTGCCAGCTGACCAGTATGTTCCTATCACTATCCTCGGTAAGATTGCCAAGGATACAAGCAACTTCCTCGATGGAAGTGCCGCTTCGACCACACTTACAGCAAACACAACGAATATCGTTGTTGAAGATTCAACCTTCAATACCGTTGCCGTTAATTCTGGAAGTGTTACAACAAGTGATGTTATCGTCTCAGCATCAAGTGCAGTCTTGAGCAATCTCACCGCTGTCCTTGGAGCACCGATCACCAGCAACAACACTACAACTGGTTACAACGTAACTATGGGCTTTGTTTTGACAGCAGGAGATAACACTCTCTATGTCGCGGCTAACCCATACTTCGCATTGTCGACAACTACAACTGGTTTCGCAACAGCAGCTACATCGTCAGCTCAGTTGCCAACAGTTACAGCTAGCCCAGGCACCATCGCTGGTGATACTGCTGCAAGTAGTGCAACTGGCTACTATGTAGTTCCAGCAGGTTCTTCACGTCAGTTCACATACAGTGGATTCGTACGTGCAGACGGATCAAGTGGGCTCAAGACCTTCTCGATCACAGGAGTTAGTTACTACACAACATCTGCAAATGCAAATGCTATGTTGGCAACTTCAAGCATCAACTACAATCTTGATGCACTCAAAGTTACAGCACTCCTCCCTTAATACGGGAACAGTAGCTTAGATTTGAGTCTAGTTTAACGATTGGAGCAAAAGCCGCCGCACGGCGGCTTTTGTGTTGGGTGGGGGCGGGGTTATCCCAAGACCTACCCTTGCGTGGCGTGCCCGCCACGCAAGGGTAGGTCTTGGGGATGAATTTGTGGACTTAGGTACACAAATTTGGTATCATTTTGGGTATTATGTATAAAAGAACACTATCAGAAATTATACCGAAAGCTTTTAGTAAGGGCTTTATTGTCATTATTTATGGTGCTCGTAGAGTAGGGAAGACCGTACTTCTCCAACAGATACAGGCTGTATTGGGTAACCCCAGTATCTTGATGTTCAATGGTGATACCGCAGAAGCTGTAGAAGCCTTCAATACAAACTCGGAGACGAGACTTTCATCATTGGTGAAAGATCACGAGTATATATTTGTAGATGAAGCACAAAATATTCCAAACATTACACTTGCTCTGAAAATAATCATAGATAAATTTCCAGAAAAGAAGATAATAATCACAGGCTCATCATCGTTGGCGCTAGTTCGTGGCGCAACCGAACATCTGACAGGGAGAAATATCTCATTTACCTTGTTTCCATTAAGTACAACGGAAATGACTGCAGATGTGCCAGCCTTCAAGATCCCTGCGCTTCTGGATCAGCAACTGGTATTCGGTTCTTATCCTCACGTACAGTCTCTTTCTACCTCTGAAGAAAAAAAGAGATATTTGTCTGGGATCGTTGAAAATTACTTGTTTCAAGACGTACTTTTACTAGAGCGTCTGGATTATCCAGAAGGATTCAAAAAGATGGCCACTTTTTTGGCATTTCAGATTGGGAAAGAGGTTTCATTGAATGAGATAGCTAAAAATCTTAATATTAGTGTCAAAACAGTCTCAAGGTATTTGGATCTTCTTGAGAAGAGTTTCGTTATTTTGCCACTAGGAGCTTATTCAAGCAATCTAAGGAACGAAATTAGTAAGAATAAGAAATATTATTTTTATGACCTAGGTATCCGTAATGCACTCGTAGGGCAGTTCCAACAACTCTCGGACCGTGTTGATGTGGGCGAGTTGTGGGAGAATTTTCTCATTATGGAGAGAATAAAAAGTAATACCTATTCTGGTAAGATTCTCAATCAGTTTTTCTGGAGGAACTACTCTGGCGGAGAAATAGACTTGATAGAAGTCAATGACGGTAAAATTTCCGCATTTGAATTTAAGTGGAATAAATCTGGTGCCAGAACCCCCAAAAGCTTCAAAGATAGTTATAATGTTGATGTGGTCACAATTAACAAGGATAATTATATAGATTGGGTCTCATAGACCAGTGTATAATCCCTACATAAACATCAAGAATGCGCGCTTATTGACTCCCTGTACACCATCTGCTAAGATCTCCCATACCTCAGCAAAACAATGTTTGTTTGAAGGGATGATTGGAAGCACGACCCGTCCGCCGATTTGGTAGGGGGTACAGCTAACCAATCCCATTTGTTTTGTAAGGAGAAGACCTATGGCAAAAACATCAGTCATCGCACGATCTCAAAAGAAGCCGAAATTCCAGTCGCGCGTCGTTCGTCGTTGCTTCCGTTGTGGTCGCAAGCGTGCATATATGAGAGATTTCGATCTCTGCCGTATCTGTTTCCGTGAGTTTGCCAACGAAGGTATGATTCCGGGCATCAAGAAGTCTTCTTGGTAATTCCTAACTTCTCACTTATGACCACCGACCCTATTTCAGATCTCATTATCCGCATCAAGAATGGCAGTGATGCCCACAAGCCCTCCGTGGAGGTTGTTTATTCCAAGTTTGCTGAAAGCGTAGCTCATGCCCTGAAAAAGGCCGGCTACCTGACTTCTGTCGAAAAGAAGAGCGCAAGCAAGACATTTACATCTGGTCTTATTTTGGGGATTTCATACATAAATGGCGATCCTCGTATACATGGTGCAGAACGCATTTCCAAGCCTTCTCGTCGTTTGTATCAGAAGTCGAGTGATATCCGCATGTACCGCAGTGGTTTTGGTAACACATTTTTATCTACTCCCAAGGGTGTCCTCGTAGATGTAGATGCCAAGAAAAACAAGGTCGGCGGGGAAGTGTTGTTCAAGATTTGGTAGTTCGAAGCTAAAAATTCAAAATGAAAAATTTAAATTTCAAGTTAAGTAGTCGAATCCAAAACAGAAATATTTTTATCTGCAATTTTGCAGTTTGCACTTTTAACTTCTCACTTAATTAACATGTCCCGCATCGCAAAAAAACCCATTGTTCTCCCCGCAAAGACAGAAGCGACTTTTGTCGATGGTGTCATAACTGTCAAAGGTCCTTTGGGTGAACTCAAGAAATATTTCCGAGACGACATCGCAGTAGTTATCGAAAATGGTTCTATCACTCTCACACCCAACCGCACAACCCTGCAAGCAAAGGCTCTGTGGGGAACGTATGCTTCTCATTTGAAAAATATGATCGCAGGTGTCAACAAGGCATACGAAAAGAAGCTGATCGTCGAGGGTATTGGCTTCAAGGCCGACGTCAAAGGTACAGAGCTAGCTATGGCACTTGGATTTTCTCATCCAGTGAACATTCCTATTCCCGCAGACCTCAAAGTCACTACCGAAAAGAACGCCATCACTGTCGTTGGTATCGATTGTGAGAAGGTCGGTCAGTTCGCTGCTGTAGTTCGATCGATGAAGAAGCCTGAACCGTACCTCGGGAAGGGCATTCGTTATTCGGACGAAGTGATCCGCAGAAAGCAGGGCAAGAAAGCCGCGTAAGCAGTAAGCCGCACCACCCAGTAGGTGATCCTACTGAATCACGAATGATGCCACACGAATGCTACAAATAATCACATGAACACATTACAGAAAAAACACGAAATATTCAGCCGACGCAAGGCTCGCGTCCGCGCCAAGATCCGTGGAACAGCAGAACGTCCTCGTCTCGCGGTGTTCAAGTCACACAAATATATATACGTTCAGATCATCAATGACGACAAGGGCAATACTCTGGTCTCAGCAGACTCTCGTGAAGCAAAGGGCAAGACTCCGGTAGAGCGTGCCAAAGAGATCGGCGTAGAGATTGCAAAGAAGGCAAAAGCAGCTAAGATCACAGCAGTGGTCTTCGATCGAGGAGGATATCTATACACTGGTAAGATCAAGATGGTCGCCGATGCTGCACGCGAAGGGGGCTTGAAATTTTAAATAACATCATGACTGCAAAAGAAATACAAAAGAATACAGAAGGAGAAGTCGCTGCAGAAACGGTTGCTCTGGATATACCCGTTGCCGCAGTTCCCGTTCCTGAAGTTGCTGCACCAGCCAACAAGATCACTCCGGGACGTAAGGTTCGTGGAGACAATGGTCGTCGCGGTGCTCGTCCAGGAAGCACTGGTCCTGGTGGACCTGGCAGAGGTGGACGCGGTGGTAGGAGTGATACACGTGAGCGCGTAAAACCAGAGTTCGATAGCAAGATTATCGATATTCGACGTGTGACTCGTGTGACCTCTGGCGGTCGCCGTATGAACTTTAGTGTGGCTGTGGTCGCCGGTGATCGCAAGGGCCGTGTCGGAGTGGGCATGGGCAAGAGTATCGATACTGCCTCAGCCGTCGAAAAAGCTACACGTGAAGCAAAGAAACATCTCATCCGCGTGCCGCTCTCGGCTCAGATGACTATTCCTCATGCTGTTGAAGCAAAGTATGGCAGTGCACGCATCATGGTCTTCCCAGCACGCGGTCGCGGGGTAGTGGCTGGTAGCTCGGCACGCGCTGTTATCGAGCTTGCAGGCATCAAAGACGTCTGTGCCAAATTCCTCTCAGGCAGTAAGAACCGCGTCAACAACGCCCGCGCCACTGTCGAAGCTCTGAAGAAACTGATGACAGTATCCCGAGAAGTCTTGCAGGGTAAAGAAATAAAGAAATAACATGCAAACTCACCAACTCAAAAGGAAGAATCCCAACATGAAGCGTGTTACTGTCGCTCGCGGTGGTAAGCGTGGCAAGACGGCTGGTCGTGGAGGCAAGGGTCAGTCAGCACGTGCAGGTAACAAGCGTCGTCCAGAATGGCGTGACATCATCAAGAAAATCCCCAAACTTCGCGGTCGCGGTGTAAATCAGAACAAGCCTGTTTCGGACTCTCTCACAGTAGTCAACATCTCTGCACTCGAAGCAATATTCTCTGCAGGCGACGTCGTCTCTCCAGCTACTTTGATGCAACATGGTATCATTAGCTCACAGTCTGGTCGCACTCCTTCGGTCAAGATCCTTGGCGATGGGGAAGTTACCAAGGCCTTCAAGATCTCGGGCTGTACTATATCAGCAGCAGCCAAAGAAAAGATCGAAAAGGCTGGCGGATCTGTCACCCCGATTACCGGATTGGCTGACGGATCGAAGAAAAGAGGGGCCTAGAAAAAAGGCGATCAGCCGGGGGTTGGAGATTTGGATAGATGGAGAGCCAAAGCACTGAGTAAAAATAAATTAAGGAAACAAGAAATTGGGTAACTAGGAAAACATATGAAAAATTTCTGGGAAAAAATGTCGATAGCGTTCAAGGATCCTATTCTTAGGAAAAGGGTAGGCTTTACTGTTTTGGCGCTTGTTATTTTCCGTGCTTTGGCTGCAATCCCTATACCAGGTGTCGATGTGGCAAACCTCGAGAGACTCCTTGCATCCAGCCAGTTCTTTGGTTTTTTGAATATTTTTTCAGGAGGTGGTCTTTCCAATCTTTCCATTGTCATGCTCGGTGTCGGACCCTTCATCACCGCTTCCATCGTTATCCAGCTTTTGACCATGATGGTACCTTCGTGGAAGGCTCTGATGCACGATGAGGGTGAGGCAGGTCGTCTCAAGCTTTCGAACTACTCACGCCTCCTCGGAGCACCGCTTGCGGTACTTCAGGCTATTGGCTTTATTGTCCTTCTGCAATCACAAAATGTATTGCCACAGCTTTCTTCTTCGGCGATGACAGTGAGTGTTATCGTAGTATCTGCAGGCTCCATACTCCTCATGTGGATCGGTGAATTGATCTCCGAGTTTGGTATCGGCAATGGCGTATCGCTCATTATCTTTGCTGGTATCGTCTCCGCTCTGCCGAACAAGATCACACAGTTTGCAGCAAGTTACGATCCTTCGCAGATCCCTTTCTATATAGGCGCTATAGCGGTGAGTCTTGTTGTTATTGCCGGTGTGGTATACGTGACCGAAGCGGAACGCTCTGTGCCTGTCACCTACGCCAAGCAGGTCCGCGGAAACAAGGTCTATGGCGGGGCTTCTACTTATCTTCCACTTCGCCTCAACCAGGCCGGAGTTATCCCTATTATCTTTGCTCTCTCCATACTTTTGTTTCCTCAGATTATTTCCAATTTCCTTTCTCATTGGTCTAGTCAGCCGGCTATCGCTAGTGCCGCGGCTTCATTTACACTTTTCTTTAATAATCCCTGGGTATACGGCATCGCCTACTTTGTACTAGTTGTCCTCTTCACCTACTTCTATACCGCGGTCACCTTCGATCCAAAGATGATCTCCGAAAATCTCCAGCGTGGAGGAGCTTTCATCCCTGGCGTTCGTCCTGGTGAACACACACGTGACCACCTGGCCTCCATCGTTACCCGTATCACTCTCGTTGGCGCTGTATTCCTTGGTATTATCGCCATCTTGCCACTTCTCATGCAGGCTTTCACTGCCAACAAATCTCTTGCTATCGGAGGTACTGCACTCCTTATCGTTGTCTCCGTAGTTCTGGATCTCTTGAAGAAAGTCGATGCACAGGTTTCGATGAGGGAGTATTAGGAGGCTTCCAAAGCTAGTACGACATATTTTTATGGTTCTGTGATCTGGTCATGATCAAAATGTACTTGATATAATGCAAGCACATTTATTTTCTCATGCCTGCTGGGAAGTGAATTTATTCTGACGAGCGAGGAGCGCGTGAATGTGTCCTACATTCACAGCGTCTGATGATCCAGCAGGATCACCACGGGGTTCGAAGTCAGAACAAAGGGATAAATACCCTGCAGCTCTGCTGCAGACCGGAATGAGCGAAGCGAATTCCAAATGGGTCCAGGGCTTGCCCTAGGGTATGAATACCCTTTATTGGTTTAATTTCTACAAACTATGAAAAAACAAAAAGAAGTGACCTTGAATGATGTTGCAAAAACAGTGAATACCTTGAGCGAGACCATAGATACATTGAGTACGAAAATGAATACATTGGGTACAACAGTAGGTACTCTGAGTACAACTGTTGGTGCTCTAAGTAAGACCGTGGATACATTGAGCAAAACCGTGAACAGTTTGGATAAGAAAGTGGATACATTTGGTACAAAGTTGGACACATCTATCGACACCCTGAACTCCAAGATCGATTCCTCTGAGAAAAATATTAAGGATTATGTAGACATATCGATTGACCGCTCTATTGAGGACTTTGCCCTAATCGTAGGAGAAGGCTTTGCTGGAGCAGATAAAAGATTCGACAATGTGGAATCTAAACTTGGTGGGATCGAGAGTCGACTAACTAGACTAGAGATCAGTTCGAGACCAAGAAAAATGCTCGCATAAAGGATGAATGTTAATGCCCGCCCTGCTATACTAGGGGACATGACTCCACAAGCATTTATATTTATCGGACGCTATGCCGCAGGGAAAGGAACTCAGGCGGATCTTCTCATAAAAAAGTTAGCGGAAAAAGATCCAGAACGAGCCCCCCTCTATGTGTATACCGGTCAGCAATTTAGAAATTATATCAAGGGAGAAAAGGCGACAGCAAAATTGACCCGTAAGGTTGTCGAGAGTGGTGGGCTTATGCCAGAATTCATGGCCATCTACATGTGGGCTAGATTATTGGTGGAAGAATATAGGGGTGTAGAAGACCTCGTCTTTGATGGGTCACCACGCAGATTGCTCGAAGCCCAAGTCATGGACTCCGTCTTTGCTTTTTATGGAATGGGAAAACCATACGTTATCTATCTCGATGTTGAGCATGAAGAATCACATCGCCGACTGATGCTGCGTGCCAAGACAAGCGGTCGTCCAGATGACGGTCCTGCAGAAATCGAAAATCGTAAGCGTGTCTATGAGGCTGATATTGTTCCTGTTATTGAATATTACCGCACCAGCCCAAACGTCAACTTTATTGATATTGACGGCGAACGTTCGGTAGAGGAGATTCATGCTCATGTTGTACAGCGACTCGGTTTGGGGTAATGTAATCGTAAGGTTCGTGTGGCACCATTTGAGGTGCGGCTTACTATGATTACTATCAAAACAAAGGAAGATATAGCCATTCTTCGCGAAGGGGGGAGCCGTCATGCCCGCATTCTGAGACAATTGGTTGCGATGGTGCGTCCTGGTATTCGCGCATCAGAACTAGATGATCACGCTGTAAAACTTATCACTGATGGTGGAGATAAGGCTGCTTTTTTGAACTACAAACCAGAAGGGGCAGATCGTCCATATCCGGCATCGCTCTGTGTCTCAATCAATGACGAGGTTGTCCATGGCATCCCAAATGAATCAGAAAAAATTCTCAAAGAAGGCGATGTTGTTAGTTTGGATCTCGGTCTCATTCATGGAGATCGTATTACCGATATGGCCATCACTGTCCCTGTGGGTAAAGTCAGTCCGGAATTGGAGAAATTACTCTCGGTTACAAAAGAGGCACTCTTGGCTGGTATCAAAGCAGCCAGGGGTGGCAAGCGTGTTGGTGATATCGGCAACGCTATTTCACTCATTGCGAAGGCTCATAGATACGGTGTAGTCGAGGAACTCTCGGGTCATGGTGTAGGCTACCATGTTCACGAAGATCCTTTTGTTCCCAATTTTGGTGAAGCAGGTAAGGGTGCAGTACTCAAACCAGGCATGGTTATTGCGATCGAACCGATGTTCAATCTGGGTAGTAAGAATATTACCTTTGATGGCGACGGTTACACCTACCGAACAGCAGATGGAAAACCAAGTGCGCATTTCGAACATACTATTTTGATCACAAAAGGTGATGCAGAGATACTGACGCAAGGCGATCAGTAGACGGCCAGAAGGTCGTGTCGACGTAGACTCGGGCCGGCGTAGGTCAAAAAGAAGGCAAAGTGAAGTAAGCTTCACCTTGCCTTACTGGTACTGTGCGCTACAATTCAAGAACTATGAAATCACATCCAAAAAAAGAAAGGACACTAGTGATCGTTAAACCAGATGGTATCCAGCGCTCTCTTATAGGAGAGATTGTCAATCGCTATGAACGTTCAGGTCTCAAACTAGTTGGTATAAAGATGGTCATTCCCACAGCTGACATGATAGACCGACATTACACACTTGATCCAGAATGGAAATTAAAAACCGGCAAAAAGAATATTCAGGCTTACATCGACAAAGGACTCACCCCACCTCACGCGGACCCCGTAGTACATGCAGATGTTATCCTAGAAAAGCTCAAGAAGTACATGACTAGCGGGCCAGTTATTGCCACAGTATGGGAGGGTGCACATGCTGTCGCCATTGTCCGCAAGATTACAGGTATTACCGAACCTCTATTGTCGGCCCCAGGTACTATCAGAGGAGATTTTGTCCTAGATTCATACAAGATTGCTGATGATGATGATAGGGCAGTCCGTAACCTTGTTCATGCTTCGGGAACTGTAGTGGAAGCCGAAGATGAGATCAAGCATTGGTTCAAAAAAGGGGAGCTTTTTGATTACAAGATCGTCAACGAACAGATGCTCTATGATGTGAACCTAGATGGGATCTTGGAATAGTGAGGAGAAAGTTTTTACTTTTCTCATTTTGTCAACGGTTGCTCCTACCCCCAAATAATGTCGAAACTTATTTGAGCACTTGCGCTCCGCTGTGATAGGAATAAAATGTAAGTAGGTCGCACGGAGTAAATTCCACAAAATCTTATTTTGGGAGATCGAAGAACCCGCCCCTTTGCGCTTTGAATAGGGGTCGAGCTCAGAAGAGCGGGTTCACATTCGTTCGCACCTTGGTGTTGAACGTGAGATCACCCCCCTGGATTTGCCAGGGATCTACTCTTGCGACCTATAGAGCACGTCCCGCGTCTTCCCATCTCTTCATAGGGTAGGGGAAGCCCGCAGGGCGTTTTCTATTGAAACTGAATAAGCAGATTCGGCCAGGCACGAATCTGTGAATCAGCAGATTCACCTACTGGGCTGATTTGCCTCCTAGGTGGTATAATTTCTGCAACCATTTACCCAACTACTCATATGCGCATTTACATCTCATCTCTTGTGTTCATGGTCGGAGTATTCTTCATCCATATGTACGGCATGGGCGGGGCATATACACGTCTCTGGTGGCTCGATGTCGTTTCCCATTCTATGGTTTGCTTTGCCATAGCCCTCTGTCTAGGTGGACTGATTGCGTCATTTGCACCTGGAATAAAACACAAATTTTTTCTGATCGTCGCCATGACCTTCGCTGTTGGTTTTGCCTGGGAATGGCTCGAAGTCCAGTACAACATCACTGGTCATCCATTGTGGAGCTATGAATATTATTTTGATACCGTCAAGGATCTGGTCGTTGATACTGTCGCCGCTTCCGTGGCCGCATATATAACCACCAGAAAAGGCGCACGATATATCCGCAAGACGGATGAATCCTCGTCCGCACTGATGAAGACCAAGACCCAAAATCATCTATGAGCACACATCCACAACTGATGTTTGCAAGCGGTGTCGGCAGTGTGACCGGAGCAAACTTTCTTTTGGAAACACCGCTTGGTGCAAAGATTTTGGTGGACTGTGGACTGATCCAGGGAGAGAGTGTGGCCATGCAGGAAAATCGCAAACCTTTTGGATATGAGGCATCATCGATAGATGTCCTCATCGTGACGCATGCCCATCTCGACCACGTCGGCCGTATTCCCAAGCTTGTAAAGGAGGGTTTTGCTGGGGTTATTTATTCAACTCCCGAGACACGCGAACTAGCAGAACTGGTGCTTTCTGATGCAGTGGGTATCCTCACTGCCGAAGCGGCCAAGCAAGGCTTGGAACCTTTGTATACGCGAGAGGATCTCGAGGGGGTATTCCCACTATGGAAGACCATCCCATACCACCAACCATTTGAGCCTTCAAAGGGAACCTCAGTTCTTTTCAAAGACGCTGGTCACATTCTCGGATCAGCGATGGTAGAAGTAGAAATCAAGAATAATGCTAAAAATGAAAAGGAAAAAAACCTCAAAATTCTTTTTACTGGCGATCTAGGCAATTCTCCTGCGCCACTGTTGCGCGACGCCGAAGCAATAGGGGAGGTTGACTATATGGTCATGGAAAGTGTCTATGGCGATCGCAATCACGAAGATCGTGAGAGTCGTCTGGCAAAACTGGAGCAGGTTATAAAACAAACGATCGATCGCGGGGGCACGTTGGTTATCCCGGCTTTTTCTATAGATCGAACACAAGTTTTTCTCTATGAGCTGAACAATCTGATCGAGCAAAAAAGAATACCCTCGGTCCCAGTGTTTGTAGATTCACCATTGGCTATCAAGGCGACCATGGTCTACAAATCCAGCAAACATTTATTCAATGACGCTATCCAAAAGCAGATGGACGGGGGTGATGACATCTTTTCTTTTCCCCACCTGGAATATACAGAATCTCAAGATGAGTCACAGCAGATAGAGCGGATGAATGGAGCAAAGATTATTCTGGCAGGTTCAGGTATGTCGGTAGGTGGACGAGTCATCAGGCACGAAGAACATTACCTTCCCGATCCGCGGAACACTATTTTGCTAGTAGGATATCAGACCACGGGATCCCTCGGCCGAAATCTAGCCGATGCCGGAGCGTCAGGTGGTTCTAGGGTAGTCACTATCCATGGCCGAAAAATAGAAGTAAAAGCGGCAATAGAAGTATTGCTCGGGTATTCCGCACACAAAGATTCTGATCACCTAGTGGATTTTGTCACTACCGCGACAGACAGGATCAAAAAGATCTTTGTAGTGATGGGTGAGCCCAAATCATCTATGCATCTGGCTCAGCGGTTGAATGATGAGTTGCCGGTGAAAGCTCTTGTGCCGGAAAGGGGAGTGATGTATGAACTGTAGAAAAGCTGGAGTTATTTGACCATAGCCACAACTTTTTTGAATGTATCAGGCTGGAACTCGGCGAGGTGAGCGAGAGATTTGCGGTCTAGGCCGAGATTCTTTTTCTTGGCATCACCCATGAATTTGCTATATGAATATCCGAGTGGACGAAGTGCGGCGTTGATCTTGACGTTCCAGAGACGGCGGAAGTCGCCTTTCTTGTCGCGGCGGTGTGCTAGGCCATATGCTCCAGCATGGAGGAGGGCTTCAGACGCTGCACGTTCTTTCTTGGAGCGACCAAAACGAAAACCCTTGGCCATTTTGAGGACTGTGCGGCGGTATTTGAGAGCGTGAACTGCTTTTTTTACTCGTGTCATGAAAGTGGATTAGGAATTATAAATATAAGAATGGGACTGTTACTGATTGACCAAGAAGCGACTCCTAGCTTTGTTATCCATGTGGATAGTAGCGTAGCCGCCCTTGCGAGCGCTGACGCGTGTGCGCTCTTTGGCATTGAAATGGTTCTGACCGGCCTTGCGAGCGAGGATCTTGCCGTTCTTGGTTATCTTGAATCTCTTCAAGAATGATTTGTTGGTTTTGATTGCCATGTTATTTCTTTTCTACGTATATGGTTAGACCTTTTGGTCCCTTGACCGCTTCTTGAGCGATCTTGTACTCGACGGTAATGAGTTTGAGTATTCTTTCGAGGCGTTCCTTGAGGAAATTGAAGTCCATGTACTTGGAGCGTCCGATGAGGAAGAGGTCGATCTTCACTCGGTTGCCTTCGGAGAGCCATTCGGAGACTCTCTTGGCTTTGAGTTCGAGATCGTGTTCGCCTGTGCCGATCTTGACCTGAACGGTCTTTACTTCGGTGGTCTGAACCTTGGACTTTGCCTCTTTCTGCTTCTTTTTTTCATCGTACACATACTTGCCATAATCCATGATCTTGGCGACTGGCGGGACAGCAGTAGGTGAGATCTCGATCAGGTCCATCCCTCGCTTTTGCGCTTCCGCTAGGGCGACGGTAAGGGAAATCACACCGAGATTCTCGCCATCTGCAGTAATAACTCGCAGTTCAGGCGCTTTGATTTGATGGTTTATTTTGACTCGTATAGCCAATGGATTACCGCCCCGAAAGAGCGGGCGAGCTGTATTTATAGCACGGATAAGGCTTATTTGGCAATCTATTGAGGTATTGACAATCTAGATAAGTGTGATATACTTCTCTCATAAGTTCTTTGATATGCGAGCACGTTCGCCATAACAGCAAGTGTCTGACATTTTGGACATTTCCCGTTGTGGCGAAGAGTAGTAACCACACATCAACAAACCGTATCCTAAGGGGTACAAACCATGAAAGGATGATAACGATGAATACATCGATTACATCAAGTAGTGAAACAGCAGCCAGTTCAGATCAGTTGGCCCAGGTTGTACGCGTCATCGAAGACGCAGCACGCAAAGGCGGAAAAGAAGTCGTCGAAGAACTCGCGCAAGCGGGGATCATCAATACGAAGAATCTTCAGCAGGTGCTGGGGATGAAAGGTTTCGCCGCCTCGATCCGGGAATTCGTGAAAACGAAGATCGCCGAACTCGCGGAAAACATCCGTGGCCTCGTTAAGCTCATCTCCGGCGCCGAAAAACTCTGGCTCGATGAGACGGACGGGAAGCAGATCATAGCCAAAGCGAAGGATACGTTTCTGGGCTGGATTGACCCTGACTTCAAGGAATACGGCACGAACGTCGTGAGCGAGCCTACCGGCAAAGCTTGCGTCGAAGTCCACGAAATGATAAAGAACGGAACGTTCGCCCAGATCTTCGGCGGGATGGCGACTGACCTCAAAAGTCTTTGCCTGACACAGCCGCAGATCATCCAATTCGTGCAGAAGTACCCTAAGTGGCTTCGCACGGGAGGATACGGGACCTTCTTCTTGTTCAAAGTCGGTGGCGAGTTCTTCGTTGCCTTCGTGTCCTGGCGCGGCGGCGAGCGGCTCGCGGTCCTTGCCCGTCGCTTGTCGCACGCCGGCGAGTGGAATGCCAATGACCGTCGTCGGCTCGTCGTTCCGCAACTGGTGCTTACAAATTAGTCTTGAGCCTTTGGCTCACAGTCCCTCTGACCCTTGTCAAATTTATTTTGGCAAATCAGGGGGATTTTTGCTGGTAGCGGCTGTCACAAAAACTTTCTGACCAATCGGATCAAATATTCTGGGATCTTTTCTATAAAAAGCATATTTTGACGATCTTCAATAGTCACTTCCTTGGCGACTTCGACATCTCGCATAAAATGACCCGTTAGTTCTTTTGAAAAGTCACTGTTTGTACTGACGAGGTTGGCTTCGTAGTTATAAAGCAAACTAGCGGCATCGAGATTGAGTGATCCGACTGTAGCCCAATTGCCATCAACTACCATGGTCTTGCTATGAATGAGAGTCTCCGGATAAAGGAATATGCGCACTCCAGATGCAAGAAGGGTATCAAAGAAAGACCTGGCTCCCTGGTCGGCGGCATAAATATTTGAACTTTCGGGAACAAGGATACGGACATCTACCCCTCGGTGTGCGGCCATTTTTAGTACTCGTATCATGCGGTGCGTAGGCACAAAGTATGGCGTCGTAATAAAAATATATTTCTGTGCATTGCGGATAGCGGCCACGTATGTGCGGTGAAGGTGGCGTTTGCCTGCAGCAGGGGAATTTGTGACGTATGAAAATTCTGGATCTCGCGGTAACTGAGCAGGTAATTTTTTTTGTTTGAGTGCGGCTCGGAATGCTCCGCCAGATCGCTTGGCCGATCGCCACATCTGATCGAAGGCAAATTGCATTGAGGTAACCACGGCACCTTCTACTCGTACGTTGGTGTCCCGCCAATTTTTGAGGATATCGCGAATGCAGATACTGCCGGTGTAACCGACTTTTCCATCGATGACCAGGGTACGCCTGTGGTTGCGGAGATACCAGGCGCGATAGTTGTGCACATGGTAATACGCAGGCACTAGAGTCTTCCAGAACAAAAGTTCGATGCCTTTTTTGCGGAGATCTTCTACAGTAGCCGCACCTGTCAGTGAAAAACTACCGATAGCGTCCCAGAGAAAACGGACTTTGACTCCAGCGGCCGCACGTTCTGTGCAAACGTCGATAAGACGCTGTCCGAACTCGTCGGGATAGAAAATAAATTGCTCCAGGACGATGCTGGTGGTGGCCTTTTCGCAGTCGGCGATCATGGATTGCCAGGCGAGTTCATTGGAGGCATACAGGGTCCATGAGGTTGGGGAGGGCATGGAGATAAGTGTACAGCGCAAAGAAGGAAGAAGGAAGAAGGCTCATTTTTGGACTTTGTGGGCTTTCGCCTGTAGACTTATTTTATGCCCACATTAGTCGATTACAAAAAGGCCCATTTTAACTATGAAATCCTCGAGAAATACGAGGCGGGGATTGTGCTACGAGGATTTGAAGTAAAGTCTCTCAAGAAGGGGCAAGGCTCCCTCGAAGGTGCATACGTCGTCATTCGTGGAGGTGAAGCCTTCGCGGTCAATGTATTTATTCCACCATACCAAGAAAAAAATACGCCAAAAGATTATGAGCCACGCGGCAATCGCAAACTGCTTCTGTCCAAGAAAGAGATAGCAGAGTTGGCGGCAAAAGAAATGGCGAAAGGATTGACAATAGTGCCGATTTCGATATATAATAAAGGCCCTCTAGTGAAGGTTTCTGTAGCTGTAGTCCGTGGAAAGAAGCAGTACGATAAACGCGAGACTACAAAGAAACGAGAAACCGACAGGGCTGTGAGGAGGGAGTTCAAAGATCGTTGACAATGTAAGTCTGTGACCAAACAGAGTCTCCGTCTCGAATTTTTCAGCTCTGCTGAAAAATCCCTCGACGTGAATTTTGTTAAGGCCAAAATTTTGGTCTCGAATTTTCCCACCTAGCGGCAGGAAAATCTCTCGATCCAAATTTTGTTAAGGCCAAAATTTGGGGATGATCGGCTTCGACAAGCGATCGTTTTCGTCCGTGCGATGCGAGCACCATTAACTCGTAAATCTGATGGAAATCACAAATGCTAAATCAACCGTTTCTCCGTATTTCGGAGCCAAGGACTTTGCATTCGCACTAGTTTAACTAGAGCGCGTTCACCCAAGGGGATCCATACCTTGATGTGGATGTCATTACCCGGATGTAGGTATTACGAGACTTCTCAGCTCGTAGCCGAAACACCGAGATCGCGATTATGTGTTTTGCAATATTTTTCAGCATAATCGTTAAACTACAAATTTTGCTACCATCGTAGAATCGTTCGACAAACATCGTTTGAACCTGGGTTCGATTCCCAGCATCTCCACAAATTTGACAGATATGAGTAAACATGCTATCATTTTAGGTAGCAGTTTTACAGCAATCCAACAACCAAAACGTCCGAAACAGCACATTGATTATGAAAAAAACATTCCGTCAGTTTGAACATGGAACAGCGGCATACGTTATCGCGCACGCTAAATGGATGACCAGTCGCGGGCGTAATCCCTCAATGCAGTTTCTCACAGAAAAAAATCCCTGCAAAGCACTGGCTTCTGCGAAGGTCATCTGCAACTCCGTTGAGCAGTATCAATACGTCGGTGGCATTGTCGCCAGTCAGGGCGAACAAATCCTCAAGCAGGGTCGCCCTTACAACGACTTCGACGAGAACGAGGTCACTGCCGTGGCTCGTCACATTGTGACGACGTCCGAAAGTGAAGAACAGCTCAAAGAGCGTCTCGAGACCAGTCTTGGTTGCAGCATGGTGATGGTGTCGGTCCTGCGTGCCTTAACCCAACTCGGGCGGGAAGCGAAGGAACTGTGCTTGGCCATGGGTGGCCTTACCATGAAGGACGGTTCACTGGTGCAGGTCATGTTCTTCAGTCCACGCGGCGAGATCATTTCGCTGTAAGCATTTGGTCCCCGTAAGAGAAAGTCCTCGTGGCAATCTCTTACGGGGACTTTTTTATATATCAGATTCTATTCCCACCTTGTGAACCTCCTACGTCAAATACCCTCTAAACAGTGCAGCTTTGGAGCTCCCGAAGCCCCACAATCGCTTCAGACATCTCAAAAACCCAAGGATATAGTTGGTTCCAACTTTGTTGCAATTAGGATGACAATTCACTTCCATAAAGTTGACGAATATATCATTATATGTTATGATAACTATGCATGAACACTGGTTCTGTTGAGCTAAACATCGGGCTCATTAAACATTCGATAAAAGAACATTGAAAGGAAAGTTGTGCGAAAACAATACAGAGTCAAGATTCCTCTTGGAAACAGTGGCGAATTGTCCATAATTGGAAACATTGCCGGTCCTGAGCTAACGAAGGTTACATTCTGGGCAAAGAAAATTTGGCTCGATGTGCGAGTTTTGGACCCGGGGGATATCGAGATCAGAATAAGGCAAGTTATCGGGGGTGATTGCATTCTGACGTGGAATGATGGGAAATATCCAGAAGCCACGATCATTTTTGTGTTGACCGTCAAAACAAACACGCTCGAGAGGCCTGTCATCAATGAAAGGCGTTTACTTGAAGCAGCCCGCAGGAAGTTAAATAGTGTGCTTCAGGAAGTGCAAATCGACAATGCTGAATACGATCGGGGTTCCAAAGAAGCGCGTGGTTACTAGGGCAGATTAATTTACCGCAGTAGACCTTCATGAGACTGACCTTTATAGGCTTTCTCACGAAGGTCTTTCTCTTATATATTTACAATCGCTTCAGACATCTCAAAAACCCAAGGATATAGTTGGTTCCAACTTTTACTCACTATGTCCACTCGACTCGTCGTGAATTTCTCACTTCGTTCGAAATTCACTCCTCGCTCGTGGCAAGCCACATATGACGAGTTGAGTGTCTCGAGCGAAGTCGAGAGACGTATGTAATATACTTTGCTAGCTCGTGGTAAACCACCTAGTTATACGATTGGGTAATTTTTGGTTGAGAGTCGAAGGACATAGTTATGATATGCTCCGACTATGATATTTGTTTACATGATAAAAGATAATTCAAATAGGATTTATATTGGTGTTTCCAAAAATCCACAAGAGCGACTAGTTATACACAATAGAGGAGCCGGAGCAAATTTTACTTTATCTGGTAATTTTCGATTGGTCTTTATTGAAGAGCATGAAACTCTTTCTGAAGCTCGAAAGAGAGAAGTACAAATCAAGAAATGGAGTAGAGTGAAGAAAGAATTTTTAATTGGTAGATATAATAAGGGTTTGGCAACAAAGAATTAATTATATGAGAACCCAATCACAATAAGCCAGATGGATGTTTGGTTTCATTGTCGCTCACCAAACCTCACCAACATGTGCCATAATACTCACATATCATTCACATTACACCTATGGAACCTACAACAGTACCACCAGTCGTTGGATCGATGTCTTCAGTGCCGGCACCAGTAAAGATGGGCAAGTTTGCTGCAAGTTTGGCTATCATCAAGCAGTCGTGGAATATATTGGTGCAGGACAAGGAGTTGGCTTTGTTTCCTGTGGCCTCATTTGTCACTAGTCTGGTTGCGCTCATACTCATGTGCGTGGTTTATTTTTTTGCGGCGTTGGGTGGAAATATTCATTCGGTTGATTCGCCTGCAGCTGCTGCGGGTGGTTTCGTTTCGTATGCGATCTTATTTATCTACTATGCAGTGACGTTTTTTATTGTAAATTTTTTCTTGGCGGGCATGTACATCATCATTCATGCGCGGTTCAACGGACAAAACCTTTCATTTACTGACGGTGTGAAAGGTGCACTCAACTGCGTTACCAAGATTTTACTATGGTCGTGTATATCGGCAACAGTTGGGGTAGTACTCAATATTATCGCAAGCAAAGGGAAAATCGTCGGACAGATAGTATCGGCACTACTCGGTGCCGCATGGAATATTTTGACGTACTTTAGTCTGCCGGCACTTGTCATCGGTCAGACGTCAGTCAGAGATTCATTCAAGGAGTCGGCTGGGATCATACGCAAGACCTGGGGAGAGTCAATCATTGTAAATTTTGGCGTAGGTTTGGTTTTTGGTTTGATATTCATGCTTGCTTTTGTTGCGGCTATTGTCACAGTTATTCTAGTGCCTACACTATCGGTCGCGATCCTGGTAGCGATCTTGTTCATCATATTCTTGGTGGTGATGAGTATTCTCTCTTCGACTCTGGGTTCTATCTTCAAACTGGCATTGTATGAATATGGTCGCACGGGCATAGTTCCTCAAGGATTTACTCCTGCATTGGTACAGAATGCCATAAAAAATACTCAGAAGTAGTTTTAGATGTTCACGTGATCCTCTCTTGTCAGAATAAAAACGTGGCAAAAGAATCGTGCCCAAACTTGATTTCACTTTTATAAAAACAAGCCAAGATCAGTAGTTACGACATATAGGGAACGGGATTGATGATGACCACTAAGAGTGGTAGTTTATTCCTTGGACCTAAGTGGAGTGTGTGCTCTATGCTTGGTTCAAAGCCTGGTTCAAAAACGCAAACTAGTTTAACGCATGAAAAGAAAGTTGCTCATAGTCACCGGAAGAAGAAACCGCGTTGCCATAATTATTCGCAATGTAACGCGCGTAACATTCAATCACTGCTCGCGGCGGTCGTACCAACAGCGGCACGCTCGAGACACTCGCTGGAGTCACGTCTCCAGGCTCAAGGCCTGGGCTCGTTGGCTCGAGGCACAGCAGCAATCGGCAGTCTGAAAAAACAAGGAGAAGTCCGTATGTGGCAAACTCTTTTGAAAATTTCTCAGACACCCACCTATATCGTGTTTTCGGTGACAAGTACGTTGGTGTGGATATTGGTTGTTGTTGCAAAGAGACATTCGCGCCGCTGTATCTGCGGATCGTGGCGAGTCGGACGTATCCATCAGATGATCCTTGTTGAGGATCGTCGCAATGATGGATTTCATTTCCACTGTTTCACCTTTACACCGTGTAGAAAGTGCACGGAGGTCGGCTGTGGTAGTCATGACAAGTACTGCAATGTCATGGAACTGTGGTGGAGGAGCACGTTCCACCCAGGACAATTTGTCCTCCGTCCAGATCTCTTTCGCCGAGCAGGTATCGGCCTTCCAGGCTCTCCGTTCATCGCAACTTGTACCAAGATTGTTCACCGACCCTCAGTGACCGAGACAGCTTCATAGGGTAAAGATCATGATGCCACTTCACGCCACCACTTCAACTGTGGTGGCTTTTCATTCCAAGTATTCGTCATTCTCCATACATTTTCTTTGCTTTATTCTGTTTTTCTGTATAATCAGTCTACGACCTATATCATAGTAATTACATTTGAAATTAACCTCTTACATGTCTACATCCACCCAAAAACCTCAACAGAAAAAGAACCCAAAGATCCCTCGTGGGCTTTTGCCGCGTCAGATGAGCTTTGTGAATATCATAGCTATCGCCATACTGATCTTCCTTTTGATAACGGGTGTTTACTCCCAATTCTCATCGCAAGAACTTCCAGCCGCCCAAGCATCACTTTCCGAGATTGCAGCGGATGTCCAAAAGGGAGTAGTGACTACCATCAAGCTCGAGGATAACAACGTCATTGCCCAATATGCCGACATGTCCCTCAAGAAGGCTCAAAAGGAGCCCGACTCTTCCCTGACCGAAAGTCTCACCAATCTCGGTGTTACATCTGCTCAGTTGGCTAGCACTACCATCATTGTGCAACAGCCAAGTGGATTTTGGTTTTGGTTCGGACAGATTGCGCCATTCCTTGCACCTATCCTCTTTCTCGTTTTCTTCATTTGGATATTCTCTCGTCAGGTAAAAGGTGCCGGTATGCAGGCGCTTTCGTTTGGTCAGTCCAAAGCGCGCATCACCATGCCAGATGATCAGAAACAAAAAGTAACATTCAAAGACGTTGCTGGTGCTAAGGAAGCAAAGCAGGAACTTCTGGAGATCGTCGACTTTCTCAAAAATCCAAAAAAGTTTATCGAGATCGGAGCGGAGATTCCAAAAGGCGTTCTTCTGATGGGTGCACCAGGAACGGGAAAAACCCTCCTTGCTCGTGCGGTTGCAGGAGAAGCCAATGTAGCCTTTTTTGCTATTTCTGGATCCGAATTTGTAGAGATGTTCGTCGGTGTGGGTGCTAGTCGCGTGCGTGATCTCTTCAAGATGGCCAAGGGCACTGCGCCAGCCATAGTCTTCGTAGATGAGATCGACGCCGTCGGCCGTGCACGTGGTTCGGGTATGGGTGGAGGCAATGACGAAAGGGAACAGACTCTAAACCAAATCTTGGTAGAGATGGATGGCTTTGAACCAAATGAAAAGGTTATTGTTATGGCGGCCACCAACCGTCCTGATGTTCTTGACCCGGCACTTTTGCGCCCTGGTCGTTTTGACCGACGTGTAGTTATCGATCTTCCAGACCGCGAAGATCGTGAAGCTATACTCGGTATCCACGCCGCAAAGAAACAACTGGCCGAAGATGCAAACCTCAAGGTTGTAGCCGAACGTACTCCCGGCTTCTCTGGTGCAGACCTCGCATCCATCATGAACGAAGCAGCCATCCTTGCTGCACGTGAAGATCGTACCAAGATCGCCCAGTTTGACCTTATCCGTTCGATAGAAAAAGTGATGCTTGGTCCAGAACGTCGTAGCCACATACTCTCCACAAAAGAAAAAGAGATCACGGCATATCATGAGGCTGGTCATGCTATCGTCTCCTCAGTTTTGCCAAATGCCGATCCTGTCCACAAGATCTCTATCATTTCTCGTGGCCGCGCCGCGGGATACACACTGAAGTTGCCACTCGAAGATCGCAAGCTCCAGTCTCGCAAAGATTTTCTCGATGATATCGCCGTTTCTCTGGGAGGATATGCCGCTGAGCGCATGATCTACGGTGACTTCACCACAGGAGCTTCCAATGATCTCCAGGTCTCGACGGCTCTAGCGCGTAGTATGGTCACTCAATACGGCATGTCAGAGAAGATCGGTCCAGTAGCCTTCGAATCCTCAGGTGGCCGCACGCTCTTTGGTATGGGTGTAGAAGGCAAAGACTATTCCGAAAAAGTGGCCGCCGAGATCGACGGAGAAGTAACCCGGATCATGACCGAGGCTCGTGGCCACGCCGAGAAGGTGCTAACCGAGCACCGAAAAACATTTGAGATCATCACAAAAAGACTGATCGAAAAGGAAACCATCGAACGCGAAGAATACGAAAGTATCTTGGTTGCCCAAGGGATCAAACTCAAAAAGAAAGAAGAGGAATTTGTCTCTCCGCGTGCAGACACACTGAGTGCATAGTGCTCATGGCTAAACTCCTCGATTGATCTCCTTTTGGTCTCGTGGTAAGGTCGACATGAATCTGGGATGCGTCATCCCAACGCAGATTGAAAGAAGACAAGTATGAGCAATCAAATACTGAAGTATCACCGTGTGCTTTTGAAGTTGAGTGGGGAAATGCTCGAAGATGAGCAATTAAATTTTTCTCCCCACGTGGCGAAAGTGTTGGCAAACGAAGTCAAGCAGATTTATGTAATGGGGGCACACATCGCCATTGTCGTTGGTGGGGGCAACATCTTTCGAGGTGTATCTGGGAGTAAGCAGGGTCTCGACCCCGTTACTGCCGATTACATGGGTATGCATGGGACCATTATCAACGCACTTGGTCTCATGGACATTTTCGAAAAGTCAGGGATGCCGACGAGAGTTCAGAGCGCATTCGAAAGTGATCGTGTCTGTGAGCCTGTCATTCGCCGCAGGGCGCTTCGTCATCTGGAAAAAGATCGCGTGGTCATCTATGCAGCCGGTACTGGTAATCCAGGTTTCACAACGGATACTGCTGCCGCGCTTCGGGCATTTGAGATCGGTGCCGAGGTTCTTCTCAAGGGCACCAAGGTTGACGGGGTTTACGACTGCGATCCGGTCCATAATCCGGCAGCAAAACGCTTCGAAAGCATAAGTTGTAACGAGGTGATCGAGCGCAAACTCCAGGTGATGGACTCTACGGCGTTCACATTCTGTCGCGACAAGAAGATACCCATCATCGTTTTCAATCTCTTTACGCCGGGCAATCTCAAGGCGATCTTGGAGGGGAAATCAGTGGGTACTCTGGTTACTGTCGAACCTTGAGTCGTTGTACGAAGCTATCGATCGGGCTCCGCAAGTGCGGGGCCTTTTTATTTCACTCACTTTATCCTATGATGAGTGCACCAACCGCCCTTAGCTCAGTTGGTTAGAGCACAGAGCTTATACCTCTGGGGTCCTTGGTTCGAATCCAAGAGGGCGGACATTGACGAGGAGAGCGGTGATAATGTAGCCCCACATGCTCACAGTATATGCCCATTACTCAAAATGCGCCTCTTTTTTGTGTATCTCCACTCGGCGTTTTAGTACGGGGTACTTCGACAGTTTCTCATCCTCTTCGATCAGTCTGGCCGCCTCGGTTCGTGCCGCCTCCACCATCTTTAGATTCTTCAAAGCTTCCATGGCCACGTCGGAGACTCCCCACTGACGTGCGCCGGTCAACTCTCCGGCTCCTCGTGCGGCCAAGTCTAGCTCTGCCAGTTCGAAGCCGTTTTTGGCCGATTGCAATGCTTTGAGGCGGTCGATAGATTTTGCTGAAGAAGTTTCAGTAAATGCGTAGCAATAAGCTTGATGTGAACTACGCTGAACACGACCGCGTAGTTGATGGAGTTGCGCCAAGCCAAACCGTTCTGCCCCTTCTATGATTATGACTGTAGCATTCGGAACATTGACGCCCACTTCAACAACAGAAGTAGCGCAAAGGATATTGGTACGACCAGATTTGAAATCATTCATAACTTGATCTTTTTCTGCGGGCTTCATTTTTCCATGGAGAACGCCGATCTCGTAGTGAGGAAATATTTTTTCCTTGAGCCTCTTTGCTTCTTCTTTGACAGACTTTGCGATGAGTGCCGCTTCTTTGTCTGGATCAGGTTCGTCGATGCGCGGACAGATCACGTAGAGTTGCCGACCTGCGGCCAGCTCTATATGAATCTTTTGGTACATGGCATCACGACTGCTTGGTGTGACGAGCTCGGTGATGATCGGCTTTCTACCAGCGGGGGATTCGTCGAGGACGGTGAGGTCGAGGTCACCATAGAGAGTTAGTGCAAGTGTGCGAGGTATGGGAGTCGCCGTCATGGAAAGCAAATGCGGTGCAGGCGGTCGAGGAGCCGTCTTTCCTGGAGATGACGCCTGCTGATTTTTCTTTACCAACATACCGCGTTGGTTCATCCCAAAACGATGTTGTTCGTCGATGATGACATATGCCAGTCGTTTGAACTGCACGGACTTTTGAATAAGCGCGTGAGTGCCGATGACTACGGCGATCTCTCCGTTTTCGACCCATTTCAAAAGTTGTGATTTGGAAATATCCGTCCAGCCTTTGGGATTTATTTTTGAAGGAAACTTTCGGCAACCCGAGGACGTGATAAGTGCGATCTGGATGCCGAGGTATGCAAAATATTGGATGAAAGACTCGAAATGTTGGATGGCCAGGATCTCCGTCGGGCACATATAGGCGATCTGCAGTTTTTCGAATACCGCCCGAACAGGTTTTGCTGTTTTCGGATCAATGGGAGGCTTGGCAGTCAGTACGGCGTAGGTAGTGGCTGCAGCGACTGCAGTCTTGCCTGATCCGACATCGCCTTCGAGAAGGCGCGACATGGCCTGACCTTTTTTCATATCGGAAACGATAGTGTCGATGGCGCGGTTCTGCGCATTGGTAGCCTGAAATGGAAAACGCTTCACAAACTCTTTTAGATGAATGTCGTCAGTCTCTAAGGTAAAAGTGGGGAAGGTCTGATATTCTCTGCGAGCCTGCTGTTTTCCTAGTTGGATAGTAAAGACTTCTTCAAATGAAAATCGCTTGCGTGCAGATAGGGCGTCTTCGCGCTTGAGTGGCGTATGGATCCAGATGAGAGATGTTTTTATTCCTGGTAAATTGTATTTGGCCAGGATATCTTCGGGGATAGGCTCAGCAACCGTATCGAGTAGGCCACTTTTGAAAATCTTTTGAATGGTGTGATACATCCACAGCGTTGTGATGCCACGCGACTCCGGATACACCGGGTAGAGAGTATGCGCTTCGCCTTCATTTCCAAAAAGAGAATCTCCTACTCCTGTGGGGAGTTGATCCACTGCTTCGATCTTTGGGTTAGAAAAATAGAGATCAGAAGGGCGGGGGATTTCTTCGGTGACTTGCAAAATCTCGGTGGTGATAATAGTGGGTACGGTTGTCGGTAGAACCTTTTTTCGTCTCTGACTTATCTTACCTTCGATGCGCACCAGCATGCCATCGGTAAACATTTTTGCTACATAAGGCTGGTTGAACCAGACACAGTGTATCCGGCCAGTCTCGTCCTCTACATAGCCGTCGGCCATAGCGATACGGCTCTTGAAACCCTTGCTCGTTTTCAGTCCAGAGATTTTGCCAAATATAACCACAATGTCACCCTGTTTCAATGAGTCAATATTTCGTGCTTCTGCGGTGTCGCCATAGCGCACTGGGAAGTGGTAGAGCAGATCTTCGACAGTAGTGACCCCAAGCTTTTTCAAGGCCAGCTTTTGGATGGGAGTAATGCGGGCAAATTCGGGAATGGGTGTAGAGAGACTGACTGGCATAGGGTTATTGTACGGGAATAATGCCGCAGTGCTTATATTGACTTATTATCGAATTGTTGCATACTGTGTATCAGAAGGAATACCATAAATGAAAGCACAACGAAAACTTGCAGCACAGTTGATCGGATGCGACGCGTCAGATCTCGAGATTTACCTTCGTGATGTCACGAGGATCAAGTCCTCCATTGTCGCCACTCTGGTCGGTGTCCTCTTGTGTCTATGGCGAGGGGTAGCCTTGGAGTGGAAGTTTGGGGCAGATCAGTGGTTCTGGGGGATCGTTACGGGGACCATTGTGTGCGCGGCCATTGTCCTCATACTTTATCTCACGCTTCTCGCCTGCGACGATGGAACGCATGAAGATGTAAGGAATTATCTCGAATGGGAAAATAAGTTCAGGCGATTCTTCAGTTCAGGAATCTTGCAACATGATTGTAGGATGTCTGCTCAAGGAAATATCAGGGAGGAGTTTGTAGCTATGGCAGGAAAAATTGTCGCCATGAAAACCCCGCCCCTTGGATCACTTGAGATGCTCAGTGAAGCTTACAAAGTGGCATCCGCACGCTTTCCACTCGAGTCCTTTGAAGCATTGTGTAACCAGGCGCACCGTGAGTTCGAAGAAGGTTATTTCACTTGAGTGATTTTTTCCGACTCATTTTTTCTGATCTAGCGTAGAGGCCATGCACACGCGTGGCCTCTTTTTACTTTTGATAAAACGAGTTTTTTGTGCAAGAATGCCCAAACTGATCGCCTTCGCCAAGGGCTTTGGTGTATCAATGGAGACGTGGTGGAGTGGTCTAACATACCTCTTTGCTAAAGAGGCAGGCCTATTAAAGGGCCTCGAGGGTTCGAATCCCTCCGTCTCCGCCAAAATTTCAGAATGTATTTTTGCAAAGTTTTTGGATGAAGTTAGCTGTTTGTTTTCCTTGCCCGTTTTGCGCCGAAATAAGGGAGGTCTATGAAAATTTGAGCGAGGTATGGTTTTTTGGTAAAATATTCTGCAATGAATAAATTTTGCTTCATAGATTCAAGTGGAATAATCAAACAAGACCGATTCTTTGGAACCGGACTTTTGATCGTAAGGAATGTTGGCGATATGGGTGATAAATTGAGCAAAAATAGCCAGCCGGCGAAACAGAAAGTCCAACAAGCGAAGAATGTAAAAATTGAGGATTTGTTAGTTAAGAACAAAAAAGATGAGGTGATACAAATACTCCGAAACAATGCTAAATTTGAAATGAAATTTGATACAGTTCGACCGTCAACGCAAATGTATTATGAGAGAATGATAGATATATTTTTGTCTGATAAGGATAATAGATTTTCAGCTATGATTATTGATAAAAATAATGATGGTTTTAGCGAAAATGAAATCGAGGATACATGGGAAACATATACAAAATATGCCGCTATGCTTGTCGTGAGGGAAATGAAGAATTTGTCAGGTGATAATCTGTGTATAGTAGTCGATGAAATTTCAAAGCCGAGAAACAAGCCATTATCACTCGAGGATACACTTTTGAGTAAAATCCGTACTGAAGTATCAAAAGATTCGACGCTTGATTTCAATTCTGTATTTGGAGCATTTAGGCTCGCCAAAGAATTCACAGAAAATACCCAAGCATATTTTCATGTATTTGAGCAGATCTAGGAGAAACAGAAAAGCGACTGCTTTGTGGGCAATCGCCTCTGTATGGGTCATAGACAAGAAACCTACACCCATAACTTAACTTATTACTCATACTCTATACTAAGTGGATATGAAAGTCAAGCAAAGAGGCTGTTAGAGCAATTAGTCCTGGTAATCATCAGTGTGAAAATAACCACCTATGGGATTGCTCGGCCTTATCTTTATTAAAAAATCGTCCGAATGCGTTCGGGCGATTTTGCGTTTTGCACAATCTTGTCTGCCTACCTTGTAGGCTGGCCTCGGGCTTCATCTGGAACCTGCCTCAGGTGCTGGTGAGTGACGCCTTTCAAGATCTCGGCTTCTTCCAGTGCAAAGCCAAAGTATTCGTCGAGCTTCGGGTAACCAAGCGAGTTCCAATATGCAGCAGCCGCAGATCCTCTCCAGTTACTTTTCTCCAGGATCTCGATTGCCTCTTTCTGCGGAACACTAAAGCCGTAGATTCGATCGACTCGAGTGCCTGAGATCACCCCATACTCGTTTTCCTGGTAGGTGAACCCGACGAATGGTAGAGAGGGGAGAGAGAGCCCTACCCAGCATTCTCGCACTTCGGGTGGAGCTTCGCCGCCAGGAGTTTTGGTAATGCGGATTTGTCCGGTTGCTTTCAATATATTCATACTAGTATATGTTTGTACGCTGTTTGTACGCTAACATAGAGCAGTATATTGCGCTATATTTTCAGATCCTATGAAAAAGCCAGTTTCCGCGCTAAGGTTACTTGAGCAACCGGGATGGTTCGTATATCATTACCACCGCCGCCACTCGCCGAAGCGAGCTACGGAGGCTTGCACCAAAGCTCTAGTGTCGGCGCACGGATACGATCCGCACACCGGTCTGCGAAGGCAAAAATAATAACGGAGAGATGGCTGAGTGGTCTAAGGCAGCGGTTTACTAAACCGCCGTTCCCTCACGGGAACCGTGGGTTCGAATCCCACTCTCTCCGCAATTTTTTCGAAAAATTTGCGGCAGTTTTTACTTGAAGTTCGAACATTTTTTGGTGAAAATCCGTGCACCTGAATCATTGCGCCTCACATTCGCTCGGCGCTCGGAAAGGGCGGACGGCGGCCTGGGGAGGAATGCGGGCGGTTTTTTACCTTTCCTTTTTGATGGAACGGGGCATTGAGAAAAAAACCAGAAAAATGTTAATATAATTTTATGAAAATATTTGCTTTCATCGATGTGCAAAATACTGAAACAACAACACTAAAAGTGTTGAAATTTGCTCTTGACCATGAGAAATTATTTTCTTATTTAAAAAACAAATGGAAATGTGAAAAAATATTTTTCTATCCTGGGATTCAACATGGTGATGATACTCGTGGGGAATTATTTACTAAACTTGCGGAACTTGGTGCGGTTGTACGACCAAAATATTTTTTCACATATAAAAATGAAGACAAAATCACCATCACAAATTGTCCAAAGTGTAATACTGAAATTACACAGAGAATAGAAACAGGTTACTCGTGGAAATGTAATTGCGATGTCGAGTTGACAGCAGATGTGCTCGACCACGCAGACAAAGACACCGAGATATTTCTATTCTCTGGTGATGGTGATTTTGAATTCTTAATTCAAAAAGTTATAGCAAAAGATTGTAGAGTTTCTATTGTTTCTAGCGCGAAAAGAGTGCCCAAGGGACCTAGGTATTCTACTTCTAGATTGTCAACAAAACTTCGTAAGCTTACTCAAGCGAGCGGTTCACCTGTAAGATTTATTGAGATCGATAACCTGAAGTTTAAGATCAAAAAAGAAGCCTAGAAAAGGAAAAAGCCGCGAAGCGCGACTTTTTCTAAGGACGATATAAGTATATATGAATTACAGAAAAAGTCAATCAAAAAACAAATTTTGTAAAAAAACTAGTGTTTGTTTAGGTAAATTGTGGTATAGTATATACACTGTTGAGTTTTATTATTAAGGTCATATTTAACTTAGTCATTACTAGCCTTATGAAATATAACAAGGGTTTTATAGGAATAGGTATGATAGTAGCAATTATCGCAATCTTGGCTGTTGGCGGTGGCGTTGTTTATTATGCAACAAAAAGTCCAGCCCCTTCTTCAAACATAAAAGAAAATAGTTATCCACCGGTTACGCAAAATCAAAATTCGACAATTCCGCCAACAAATATAAATACTCAAACTCAACCGGTTACTGCTAAACCAGCTGCTTCAATAAGTGTTTTGTCACCAAGTGCTGGAGAACGCATATCGGCTGGATCAGCATTTTCTATAAAGTGGAACAGTGCTAATACATCTAATCGTGTATTACTTATACTACACCTTTCTAGTATTCAGCAAATCATTGCTCCTGACTCCGGAGCTGATGTTACAGTAGTAAATAATGGATCGTTTACATGGAAAGTACCGAAGTCATTTGATGAGTTGAATAGTACACCAGTTGATCATGATTATATTGCATATATAACTATACAAGACTCACAAAATAAAAATATAGTTGGACAAAGTAAAAATTTTATAATCACTCCCTCGGCTACAACCGCCAACCCTTCTATCACTGTCACTTCGCCGAATGGTGGAGATGTTTGGAAAATTGGGCAAACGTATTTAGTAACAACTAAATCTAGTGGGAATCTTGGCACAAAAACTATAAGGCTTAATAGGTATTCAGATGATGGCGTCCGTGTCGGATCAGAAACAATTGGAACTACTGAAGACGATAGCTTTTCGTATAAAGTTCCATCTGGAATTGATCAAACTCGGGGAATGGCTGCAAGGTACAAAATCCAAGTGATTATAAATAAATATGACTCCGGTATGGGTGTAGCTGATGAAAGTGATAATTACTTCACGATAAATAATTAGAAGGTAGAGTAATCTAAGTAACGGAGCGAATTTCCACGATTTTATTTTATTTCCCAGAAACGGCGAGGATTTTTATGTGAATAGGAGAGCACAAAATAAATCTGTGTCCCAGTTCCGCATAAATTCGATGTAAGTATTTTGGATTATTGTTTGCCCCGTTCCATCAAAAAGGAAAGGTAAAAAACCGCCCGCATTCCTCCCCAGACCCAGTATGAGAGAATCTACTGGGGTGTGGGGGAATGATTCCGTTCCACCCTCGCTATTTGTTTTTGCCCTTACGCGTTCGCGGAGGCGGTTCACTAGAAGTATATCAGATTCAAATCATCACAAGGACTGTGATTCGAAGCGGCCCACTTCTTGAGGAAGTAGGCCGCTTCTCTACAGAGCATGAGGCTCAATCGGTTGGAATGATCCATAAGCAGATTTCAGTGAGCTAGAGACGTCAGAAATACGACTTAAATCACGTCTGAATAGAGGGCTTAACGGAGCCACGCTGGAAATTGGACAGATATTGACTTTTGTATTGTAATATGTTAAACTTCTCGTAGAGCTTTGAAAGCAGTGAACCAACCAAATGGAAAGGAAATTCGATGAAGAATTTGATTGAAATTGTGTACATCTTCTCTTTGTTGGGTACGGTCGGTGGAATGATATTTTTCTTCTTGCCATTAGGCTTCGGTATAATGGCGATCAAGGAAAACGTCTGGGACAACCTGATGAGGGAAGGATTTCATTTCAGACATTGGCAGTGCATATGGGTCGGCCCATTGGAGACAGTGGCTTGGGCATGTTTCCCAGTTTGCACCGTCGTGTTCTCGATAATGACTATCTGTGGGTACCGATTCATACCGTAAACCACGTGATTAGTCTAGGCAAATTCGTGGGGCAAGGTTCTATTCCTTGCTCTACTCAACTGGATTCATAAGCGAACAATTATGATTGTGAGTCCTGGGAGGATAGTTCTTTGAAAACTGCTTGCCGTAGCCATAGCCACGAGGTATTGGATTTTCGATACTTCTTGGCTATGGCTACCTAAACGGTAGTCTTGATTCAACAAATCAACAAAAACGAAAGGAAACAAGTATGAAGACTACTAAATATAAAATCGCGCTAGCAAGCGCATGTGGTGCGGCTATCGGTTACTGTTTCGGGACAACACTGTTGTCTGGAGCATGGCTGATTCTGGCGGCATTGTTGGGCGGAGCCTGCGGATGGATCATCTTCGATCCTCGTGGGTTCGGGAAGGCTTTCTCGCAAGCCTTGCTGGAGGTTAGCAGTGAGGCCAGTCTTAAATTGCAAGAATTGTGGGCCGAACCGTGGAGGAAGATCCTACCGCGAGCCATCAGGTTTACGGTTGATCCGCTTCTGATGCTCCAGGTAATGGGGACGATAATGGCATTCATCGTAATTCCATTCACAAAGCCTGGCAATCTATTGACTGCTTGTGCCGCGTGCTACGTAATAACCCTTGGGCTAGGTTCGTTTTTGTCCATAGCCTTTTTCATCCAGGAGATTGGCGACAAGGCAGCTAGGGTAAAAGTGCTTGATCCCGAACGAACCTGTTATCTATTCACTGGTAAAATGTCCGCATTCAAGTTCCTTGCCTTGACCAATCCGATTGTCCTACCGTTCACAGCGCTATGGCTTCTGATCAAGGCTATGTATCATTGCGCTAAGGGACTTATCTGGATTGTCCGCCGCATTCCGCTCATCACCAGATTCTGCTGGCTCGTCACTGCAAAGACGTGCGTGTTGGCCCACAACAATGGCCGGCTCGCTAGTTTCGCAGGAGCCAGCATCGGTGCCGTTATTGGTGTAATTGCAGGACACCTCATTATCGCCATGGCGGTTGGTGCGGCGATTGGCACTCTGGCACATTATGTGGGTGCCATCTTCCCGAATGCCTACATCAATATTCTCGTCCAAAATCTCGAAACCGAGAAGACGAGACTTTGACCGGCAAAATGAAGCAAGCAGTTAGAGTTTGTCACGACCCGCTCTACGTTCAACCGTAGGCGGGTTTTTTCACATCTTTTTACTTTCAAAATCAATCAAATCTGTGAAGAAGTCAGTATTTGGCGCATACGCATATTTATGAGAAAAATTTACATAATATAAATTATGCTTAAAAATATCTCTTTTATTATCCAGTTTTTGATACTCGACTTTTCCGTGCATATCTTCAGTAAATGGAAAAGATAGAATAATGAAAACTCTAGGAGACAAATTAAAGATTTGTGTTTTAAGTAACCATGCCCCACGCAACATATAATTTTCTGGAATGCGTGGATCCATTAAGTCGATCACCGCTTCATCACTTGTTATAAAAGGATAATCTGTAGTATTTAGAAATATTTTCCATTCCTTATGGGTCAGTGTATTTGCATGACCAACATCAAAAGCTCTTTGTGTTGCATATGACGTTTTTCTAGTGACTCTCTGTAGTCCGTCTTGTGACACTTTGTCTGTGATTTCTTTATCCCGCTCTTTGTCATTAAACATATCGGGGTATTTTCTTGAAACCTCATTATAAATGTGCTCACTAACCGCAGGTTGCATCCAATCCACGAGTTTTTTAAGCATATTCATTGATTCGTTTCTAAAGTTCTGACCTCGAAAGAAAAAATTGGCAATGATGCAGGAAAGACCGAATCTATCAGAGTCACATAAATTTTCTTGGTTCAAAAAAGACTTCTCGATTCTCTGTATGTTGTCTCCGTACCAAGTCTCAAGATTTCCAAACGCAGCTTCTACTGCCTGACTGTACTCGTCTTCTACGCCTAGCTCTAGAGCATAGTGAAAATGTCCACTGCACACCGATTTAATCGACTGATTCTTACTTAAAACCTTAATCTGGTCACAGTCAAAAGCCTTAAGCTTATTTTGGTCATTAAAAATAGAAAAATTCTTTAGATGTCTTTGAGGTACAATATGTTGATTTTTCGTTACGTGATTTTTCACTATTAGCATTACGCTAGCATTTTTTGACTAAAATTTGAAGCTACTGGAGGCTTTTCAGAACCACCTCCGCGAACGCGTAAGGGCGAAAACAAATAGCGAGGGCGGAACGGAGTCCTTCCCCCACAACCCCAGTCCTCCGTTCCGCCCTCTCCTTGTTTTGAAAGATTTTTCAGAAAATCAGGCATCAGGATTTTCCTCAAAAAATGTTCGAACTTCGTCCAAAAACTTCCGCAATTTTTTCGAAAAAATTGGAAATCATAATCCTAAGCTATCCGAAGCTATATTAGGAAAAAATATCCATCCATTATAAAATAATATTATGAACAACACATACAACTGGTACTCGACTTTAGTCAAACCTACCTGGGCACCACCGAGCTGGATTTTTGGACCGGTGTGGAGTGTGCTCTATGCTATCATCGCCGTTAGCTACGGCACAGTATTTTATAAGGTCTATACAAAAGAATTGCCGGCAATGGTCGCCGTGCCATTTGTTCTCAATCTTATTTTCAATTTTTCTTTTACCTATTTTCAATTTGGACTCAAAAATAATCTGCTCGCCTCGGTTGACATCCTTCTCGTCCTTGTGACACTCATCTGGGCGCTCGTCGCCATCTATCCGCACATCAAATGGGTTGCCCTTGCCAACATCCCATACCTCCTCTGGGTATCGTTTGCTACCATCTTACAACTGACGATAACGTACTTAAATAAATAATGTGAAAACATTTTTAATCATACTCACGGTCATTGTGCTCATCTGGATAGCATATGGATATTTTTCATCTCGAGTAAAAGAGCCGAAGTTTAGTGTGATAGACAAGAAATCTGGTTATGAGATCCGGGAGTATGCGCCGTATATCGAGGCGCGAGTAAAAGTTAGTGGAGAGTATCGTGAAGCGATGTCTAGCGGCTTTCAGATTTTGGCCGGATATATTTTTGGTGGGAATACTAAAAAGCAGTCTATCGCCATGACTGCGCCGGTCACCGAGCAGAAGTCCGATAAAAATTCAGAGCCTATCGCTATGACCGCGCCAGTTTCTGAAACAGTACTCGATGACAATTCTCGGGTGGTGTCTTTTGTGATGCCAGAAGAATATACACTCGCGACACTACCAAGCCCAAAAGACAAAAGAATTGAGATTGTCGAAGTGCCCTCACATAGAAGTGCGGTGTTGCGATATTCGGGCTACAACAACGCAAAAAAAGTGGCAGAGAGGAAAGCGAAACTGATCGAATACTTGAAACGAGACAATGTGGTGGTAATCGGTATGCCTCGTGGTGCCGGATATAATCCACCATGGACACCACCCTTTATGAATCGTAACGAAATTTTGGTAGATATTTATTGATCCACATGGATTTTTAGGAATAAAATCATCATGTCGGACAGAAACATCGTGAGCCATTTTGTATATTAATGTATGAAAAAAATAAGTTATAAAGATAATTATCAAAAAAATTACCACTATGTTCAGAGTGAACCAGTTGGCAAGAATTTTGATCCCGAGTTTAGGCCGGATTTAACACCAAAGGAAATGCTAGAGATGGGTGTGTTCGGTGGAGTTTATTTTGGTGATATGCCATCTGATTTACCTAAAACATGGTTTAAAAAAGCAAAAATTTCACTAGACGGAAAAAGACATAAAGAGCTTAACTATTTTAAAGTTAATGCAAGTCAGCCCCTACTAGTGTGGCAAAGGAAAGGATGGATTCATCCTCAAGATCCGAGAGGGTGGTTCCAGTGGTACGCAAGGTATTATTTAGGTAGACGAAGTGATGATGATAAAAGGCAAATAAAAAGATGGAAAGCCATGACTAGGCACATAGCTCAAATCTCGAGGAATTGTCGAGCGGGAGATATTTTTTGTAGGCCGAGACAAAGACAAGCACTGCTTCATTGGGCTTATGATGCAAGCAGATAGTGGTGTGCCTCGGTCGCAGTGAGTGCGCGAGTGCGGTGCGGAGAAAATAGTAACCAAAAGTGTTAAAATAGTAGCGTTCTTTTCTGGGACTGAAACGGCGAAGCAAACCCAAAAATTTCCTTGCCAATATTTTTATGGACAAATACATTACACGCGCCGCAGTCATGGAGGTTCTCCGTGAATACTGGAAGCAATACAAAATTCACCCCTGGTACAGCCTTATAGCTTTTTTACTTCCTGCTATCGGGAGCATTTTTGTATCGTATATTCCACCTCTCATCATTGCTCGGATGGTCAACATCTTTAGTGCGCAAGGGTCGATATCCTACGATAATGTAAGTTGGTATATAGTGGTCTTTGGGGTCTCGTGGCTGATCGGAGAGATGCTTTGGCGTATCGGCATGCATTACCTCATCCGGCTTGAAACCGATGGTCTTGCACGTTTAGGGAAATTGGCATACAAGCGTCTTTCTGAGCGTGATTATGATTTTTATAGTAATAACTTTGTGGGTACTTTGACCAACAAAGGCACCGCCTTTTCTCGTGGATTCGAAGGTTTTAGCGATACATTGAGCTTCAATATCTTTAGTAATGTATTCCCGCTCATCTTTGCCACTATTGTTTTGTGGCATTACTCTTCGATACTAGCTCTACTCCTACTTGCGTGTATTGTCATCGTCTTATTGTTGACGTTGCCCATCATCAGACGACGCTCAAAGATGGTTGCAGCACGGCATGATGCCGGTAGCAAGATGTCCGGGAGACTTTCTGATTCACTGACAAATATTTTAGCTATCAAATCATTTGCCAATGAAAGTCTCGAATACAAAAGCTTTGGACTATATGTAGACGATTATGCAGTAAAGTTCAAACAAGCTTCGGATTATCAAAATCTACGCTTTGATATGGTGGTCTCGCCCTTGTTCGTCATCACCAATGTGATCGGACTTGTTGCGGCTGTACTTTTGGGTCAGAAGTTGGGGCTAGCCGTAGGAACCATGATCGTGGTGTTCTCGTATTTTTCTCAGGTCACCAGAATATTTTTTGATTTCAACCGTATCTATAGGGGCATAGAAAGCTCTATCAGTGCTGCTGCAGAGTTCACACAACTTCTACTTGATCCGCCGGCAGTTGCGGATATTCAGGGAGCGCAAACATTGAAAGTCTCTCAAGCAGAAATACAATTTAAGACTGTTGATTTTGGTTATGATACCCAGCACGGAGAACGTCAGAAGTTTCTCGATACATTTGACCTCAAGATCAATCCACATGAACGGGTAGGTCTGGTTGGTCCAAGCGGAGGAGGTAAGACGACACTCACCAAACTTCTTTTGCGCTTTATTGATCTACAGTCGGGCGCGATCACTATCGATGGTCAGGATATCAGCAAAGTCACTCAGCTCTCACTCCGAAAGCATCTTTCGTACGTTCCTCAGGAGCCACTCCTGTTCCATCGAAGCCTTTTCGAAAATATCGCCTACGGCAGAGAAAACGCTACTCATGAAGAAGTCGTCGAGGCTGCAAGGCTTGCTCGTGCACATGAATTTATCGAGAAACTCCCCCAAGGATACAAGACGCTAGTAGGGGAACGTGGTATCAAACTTTCTGGTGGTCAGCGCCAGCGTGTGGCTATAGCTCGGGCCATCCTCAAAAATGCTCCTATCCTGATCTTGGATGAGGCCACCAGCTCACTCGATTCCGAATCCGAAAAATATATTCAGGAGGGCCTATGGGAATTGATGAAGGATAAAACTGCGCTGGTGATCGCTCATCGTCTTTCAACGATCAAGCACCTCGATCGTATCATTGTGTTGGCTGAGGGAAAAATTGTCCAAGATGGCACGCATGATGAGCTGATCAAGAAACCCGGGCTGTACGCTACGCTCTGGAGTCATCAGTCTGGAGAGTTTTTGGGATAAGCACGTCGAGACCGTGTGTGCACTGTATGATATACTTATGACAAGTTTGGCTATGGCGCACTTTTATTCGATCACATAACATCACAATGAAGACTCTACGGAAAATCTTTGTCGTAACTCTCATTTTTGTACCAGCGATTTCGTTTGCGGCATTCGATGACGTCACCCTTACAACCGATGCTGTCATTTCTGTGGGTGGGTATACCTTGAATGTGAGCGGCTCGAGTGCCGTCATCGAGTCACTCACTGTCAACGCAAATGATTTTACCGTCACTCTTGCATCGGGCTCATCAGCGACTATAAGTTCGCCAACATTCCAGCAACTTTCATCAGATATCTCATCTGATGTTACTAGTAACACCTGTACAGCATCGGCATCGACCATAGTCTTGTCGTATTCTGGAGCGGGTACAACTACCAACATCATCACACCTTCGGCCACTGTTTGCAGTAACCCCACCCCTAGTCCATCGACGAGTTCTGGCTCGAGCGGTAGTAGTAGTGGTGGAGGGGGAGGAGGTTATATTCCACCAGTAGTCGCCACAGCAACAACAACCGCAACAACAACTGCTCCTATTGTACCTGGTTGCCCCAAAGGCTTTGTATGCGCTTTGCGGCCGGTGACTGTGGGGACAGTTGGACCAAGATTCCTCAAGGACCTTTCGGCAGGTATGACTCTTGCAGATGTGAGAATGCTCCAAAAATTCCTCAATACTCACGGCTTTATAATTTCAACATCTGGTCCAGGTTCTCTCGGTAATGAGACTGACTACTTTGGTCCAGGTACCAAAGCTGCGGTCATCAAACTACAAAAATCTCGCGGACTGTCTGCTTCTGGATACGTCGGACCTTCGACCTTGGCAGTTCTGAATAGTTGGGATACCCCGTTAGTAGGTGCCGCTCCAGTAGCCTCTGTTCCACTTGTTCCTGCTACCACACCTTCTTCTAATGCTTCATTTACTCGTGCCTATCTCTCGGTGCCGTTGGTGTAGATGTTCGTTTGTTGCAAGTATACTTGAACACGCATGGATATGTCGTCGCCACCAGTGGTCCGGGTTCACATGGAAATGAGACAACAACATTTGGTCCTGCTACAAAGGCGGCATTGATCAAGTTCCAGATCGCCAAGGGCATTGTTCCTGCTGTTGGGTATTTTGGTCCAAAGACGAGAGCATCTGCAGTGCAATAAAATCGGGCAATGAAAATATAAATTAATCACATACTACGTATACAAATATGAAAAATATCAGAACAATCACTAACATGTTTCGCACAGGGCGAATATTGCCAGTCGCCGTCTTTGCACTAGCTGTTGTCCTGGTAGGAGGGGTAGTATCTGCCGCGACTACTATTAGTACTGATATAACTACAGGAGGTGTCGTCACTTCGACTGGAGCAGGAAACTCGAGTTTTCTCGGGAGTTTGGGGATTGGGACTACTTCACCTTGGGCGTTGTTCGCGATTAACCCAAATGGTATCACTGGCCCAGCTTTTGCTATAGGGTCTTCGACATTTACAAACTTTGTAGTAACCAACGCGGGAAGAGTAGGGATTGGTACAGCTGCACCTGTTTATTTTATTCAAGCTACAGGCCCTCAACCTGCATCAGTAGGAACAACTCCAGGAACTACCGCTATAACTGTGGGAGCCATCAACTTAACATCTTCAATTGGTGGGGATACAACTATTGCAACTACTGGAACTGGAGGAATTGGTGGGGGGATGGTATTAACAGCTGGTGCAGGTGGAGTGGCAAATAGTGCGCTGACATTAGGAACTGGTGGGACTGGAGGTACTCTTACAATATCAGCAGGAGCTGGCGGCTCGCCCGCTATTTCAGGTGGAACAACATCCCGTGCTGGAGTTGGCGGCACACTCACATTAAGTGCAGGAGCGGCAGGTGTAGGGACGCTTGCTTCAAGTATACGAGGAAATACAGGGGGTTCTGTTAATATTAGTGCAACTAATGGTTCAGACTCATCTGGTGTGTCGGCATCTCTTGCAGGAGGTAATGGCGGCTCTACGAACATAGTATCAGGTGGTGGTGGCCATTCTAACCAAGCAAGAGGAGGGAACTCTGGAAATATCTCAATTGCGGGGGGACTGGGAGGGAACGCCACTGGAGCCGCTGGTAATGGTGGAATTGGGGCTGGTATCACTATATCGTCAGGGACGGGTGGTACGTCCGCATCTGCTATTGGAGGAAATGCTGGAGGTGTATATATCATTGGAGGCGGCGGCAGTAGTGGGGTTAGTGGAGGGGTAGGGGGGTCGTTTGTTATCTCTTCAGGGGGTGGAGGGAATGGAACCACGGGAAATGGTGGAGTTGGCGGATTCGTGGACTTTACTGCCGGTAACGGTGGAAATTCTTCTGCTGGAGGAAATGGTGGAACAGCGGGTTATCTTTCATTCACTGCAGGTAGCGCAGGTACAGGTGGTACTCGTCCTGCAGGAGGAAGTATATATTTCTTACCAGGCACAGGCTTGACCGATGGTGTAGTGGTACTTGGTTGTAATATTACTGGTACCTGCCGCGGCAATGTCGGCATCGGCACCACCACGCCTACTACTTCTCTGCAGGTAGCTACATCTACAGCAAACGCAACAACTTCTATTGAGTTCGGTAAGGCAAACCAGAATAAGGGGTCGTGTTTGGTTCTCTATGATTCTGCAGGAACGGCTGTATATGCCTACGTCGCGGCTGGTGCATCAACATTTAGTTTATCGGCGGTTTCGTGTAAGTAGAATTACGGAGGCGCCGTGATGTGTTAATATAACTCATTATGGCAGCAGATAAAGCACACATAGAAGAACTCTTTGCTCGCGGCACTGTCGTGGAGGTTTTTCCATCCAAGGAAGAGTTGGTCAAGAAGCTACTTTCGGGTGAAAAGATACGCGTATACATCGGCATGGATCCGACATCGACGGCACTTCACCTCGGTCATGCAAAAAATCTTATTTTTCTAGAGGAGTTGCGCCAGCTTGGGCACGAAGTGATAGTACTTTTTGGTGACTTTACCGGACAGATCGGCGATCCAGGAGGAAAGAGCGCTGCGCGCAAACAGCTTACAGCAGAAGAGGTCAAACACAATCTTTCTGGCTGGCTAAAACAGGTGGAGCCACTTCTAGACTTCGATGACAAGAAAAATCCGGCGTTGGTCAAATACAATTCTGAGTGGCTTTCCAAACTTTCTTTTTCGGATGTGGCCAACCTCGCCACAAACTTCACCGTTCAGCAGATGCTCGAACGTGACATGTTCGCAAAGCGTATCAAGGAAAATGCGCCTATTTATTTGCACGAGTTTCTCTATCCACTGATGCAAGGTTACGACAGTGTGGCTATGGATGTTGACGCAGAGCTCTGTGGTACCGATCAGATATTCAATGCACTCGCCGGCCGCACTCTCCTCAAACGCATCAAGAATAAGGATAAGTTTGTGATCGCCCTCAACCTGATCGCTAACCCCAAAACAGGAGAGCTGATGTCCAAGTCAAATGGTACCGGCGTTTTTGTAGACCAGTCTCCTACGCAACTATATGGCGCCATCATGGCTTTGCCGGATCCGATGATCGAGCCACTCTTTTTGAATGTTACTCGCATTCCACTTTCCGAGAAAGATTCCATTATGGCTGAGGGTCCACGCAAAGCAAAAGCTCGTATCGCCCTCGATATAGTGCAGAGATTTCATGGCGAAAAAGAAGCAGCAGCAGCCGAAAAAACTTGGGAAGAGACTTTCTCGAAAGGAGGCGTGCCAGAAGATATGTTGGAAGTTTCGTTTGGGACGGGCGATTCTCTGGCCGAGGTTCTCATCAAAGCCGGAGTTATTCCATCGAAAACTGAGTGGCGCAGACTTATAGATGGTGGGGCCGTTCGAGATGAGCAAGATGAAAAGATCAGTGATGCAAATTTTGCTCCATCGAAAACCATCATTCTCAAGATAGGGAAGAGAAGGTTCGTGAAGGTTGTTGTTTCTTGATAGTTTTTTCTTCGGACGAGATAGATGTGTCCGATGAAGGCACTTTAGTTAACTAAAGTGCCTGAATTCGACTTAGCTGACCCCCCCCTATATAACTAATGAGCAAGTGAAAGACCCAGAACATTCGCGAAGCCCTCTTTTTTGAACGTCTCCATAGCCTCTTTGATAGTGCTTCCAGTCGTGATGACATCGTCGACAATAATTATGTTAATAATTACGTTGAGCTTCTGCATGCCCAAAATTTCGCCGTCGGTTTTTCCAGCACCATTTTTTCCTGTACCTGTCTTTTCGCTACCGGTTTTTCCAGCACCAGTCTTTTCGTTATAAGTTTTATCGTGGAGCGAAAATATCCCCCTTGCACTTTCGAGACGATCCACCCTTCCTTTGAGTGTTTGCCTGGAAGAGTGTTGCGTGCGGATCAGAAGATCGTTTTGAATAATGAAATGGCCATCAACATCTAGTCGCCTTATTTCTTCTACTAGCAACTCGCACTGGTTGTAGCCTCTTTCCCGGCGACGCTTGGAAGTGATCGGGATAGGAATAACCATCGAACCCACAGGTAGTCCCATGGTCAACAGCCTCTGATACAGCGCATATCCACCTAGTCCGACTGCATGTTTTGATTTCTTATATTTGATATTCCACACCAGCTTGGCTACTCGCTCATCTTTGTAAGCAAATACTGAGGTGGCATCCGAGATAGGTACTTTTGGAGCTCTAGGCAAAACCACATACGCTTGTTCTGGAGTGTAAGTAGAAAGCACCTGTTCCGCTGGAGAAAGGGGAAAGAGTGCATCAAGAATGGTCGAATAAATCGTCTTTAGTATCCACATAGTGATGATTATAGCTTGTCTTGGCCTTCCATAAACCCTCGCTCGACGCTATATTTGCTCTGCCCATATATCGTCTTCGCTCGGGTTATATGAAAGTGGCCTTTCATAAACCCTCGCTCGACGCTATAATAAACCCTATCATGGCCATTTCCTCTCTGCTGTCCTCATTTTTCAAAAAAGAAACAAGTGTTCTCGGCGTTGATATCGGCTCATCGGCCATCAAAGTCGTCCAAGTTAGAAAGAAACACGGTAAGGCCGTGTTGGAAACCTACGGAGAATTGGCGCTCGGGCCTTATGCGGGTATAGAGGTGGGACGTGCCGCAAATCTTCCTCCGGAAAAGATCATCGAAGCCGTGCGTGATATTCTGCGTGAAGCAAAGACAACCACGACATCATGCGGTGCGGCACTACCTCTGTCTTCGAGTCTTATTACATTTATCAATATCCCGCCTGTGCCTGAAAAACAGATAAAGGATGTCATCGCCATCGAAGCGCGCAAATATATTCCAGTTCCTTTGAGTGAAGTACTTCTGGACTGGTCCATCATCCCCAAAGAAGAAAGTTTTGTCACAGATGAGAAAGCAGAGACTGCCCAAAAGCAATCCAACGAAGTCTTGATTGTGGCTATTCATAATGAGTTCATCAGTACATACCAACGCATCATGACCGGTAGTGGTCTCCAGCCGAGCTTCTACGAGATCGAGATTTTCAGCTCCATACGCGCCGTTGTCGACCAAGGTATGGGCACGACCATGATCATCGATATGGGTGCACGTGCTACAAAACTATATATCGTCGAGCGAGGGATTCTCCGGGCATCTCATATCATCAATAAAGGAAGTCAGGACATCACCCTGGCTTTGTCGAAGGCACTTGCGATCAGCGTGGGTGAAGCGGAGAACCTCAAGCGTGTGCACGGACTAAAGGGCGGAGCAGAATACAAGGAGCTCACAGAGATCATCACCGTCAATCTGGATTATGTTTTTTATGAAGCCAACAGCACCCTCCTTGCATACCAAAAGAAATTTGCCAAAAATATAAACAAGGTCATTTTGACTGGTGGGGGAGTCCTCCTGAAAGGATTTACAGAATTGGCGAAGATCAGCTTCCAAACCGACGTTATCTACGCCAACCCTTTTTCGAAGCTCGAAACCCCAGCATTCCTCGCCCAAGAGTTCGCCCAAGCTGGTCCAGAATTCGCCGTCGCTATCGGGGCGGCATTGCGCCGTCTTTCTGAGGTAGAGTAGTAAAACCTAGCAAAGCAGAATTCCTTGTGGAAGCTGTCATATAAAGTTAAATTATTTCGTCCTCAAACCAAGGTTTTACACTAGTACCTTTCTTTGTTGAGTACATATAAGAGATCGGTAGGGTCTTTGGAAAGATTTCATTGAGTTCACTACCATTAAAAGTCAGAAAGATACAGCCTTGATACTTTTCATCTATTTTCTGTCGCTCTAATTGATTTTGTAAATAATATAGCTTTGCAGCAACAGAGTAATCATTTGAAGAAGTGTAGTGTTTGTGTGCAGAGTTAAGGAGAATTTCAAATAGACCTTTTTCAATGTCCACTGATTTAACAAGTGGCATGAGCCGGTCATTATCGTAAGTCACAAGTTCACTCAGATACGTCGTCTTAAATTCATGACTCTTAGCAAGATTACTTACAGAATCAAAATATATCTTTGTACTCTCTTTGGAATGACCATTCAGTTTCGCATGAGTATCAGTAAGTAAAATCAATAGCTCAGTTCCAGGTAAGTGTACAGTTCGAATGCGATCAAAAAACTCCTGCAGGAAATTGAATGTTTGCTTTTCAGGCTCACCAGCATTGTTTTTGTTTCCCTTACCCCAATAGGTAACGAACTTTATAGGTTTATAATTATCAACTGCGGACTGGACGACTTCCTTCATTTTTTCGTAGTTAAGAGGCTGTTCTCTTTTGAACTTCCATGTGTCAAAACTGCTTATTATTTCCTCTGTGAGAGTTTCATTATTTGACATAGGTATTGGTCTTATTCACCAGTGTTCTCTCCTGATTGAATAGGGCTTTATCATAGCCAAATTGTAGGAAATATTTGAAGTAATAGACTTCTTCCTTCGTCTCCAAATTCCAATCCCCGTATTTTGTTTTATACTCCTCAAGTTCAGTAACAGAAACCTCTTTAGCCACAAAATCATAGAATAAGCCACCGATCTTTTGGTTTCCCTTATATCCAGCCCCTTCACTCAAGACCACTTTGTCTCGGTTGTATATGTATTCAGGTAGCCGGTCCATCATTGCTTTTCGCAGGATGTATTTTGTGATGACTTTTTCACCAACTTTTTTCACCTTAAAATCACTTGAAATCCGCAGCACATACTCAACGAGATGCTTATCCAAGAAAGGTTCTCGCACCTCCGTAGTAAATGCCATCGATGTCCTATCAACTCTTTGAAGTTGAGTTCTATGTAAATCAGAAAGAAACTTAATAATTCTTTCTTCTATTTTTTGACTTGATTCAAGCTGAGTAAATTCTGGATATCCAGCAAATATTTCATCTGATCCTTCACCACAGAGGATGATTTTAAACCCTTTTTCTGCAGCTGCCAGTGCAATGTAATGAGACAGCGTAACCTGACGAACCATATTTGGCTCGAAACTTTCACTAGTCCTAATCGCCCAGGGAATATCCTTTACCAACCCTGCTTCAGTCGGAGGAACTTTTACAACATACTTGATCTTATTTTCTTCGCAGTATTTAATTGCTATCTTTTTGTCGGAAGATTCATCATTACCTACAATAATTGCAGTTACGTCATTGTGGTATTTTGCAGCAGTAGCAAGGACCGCAGTACTATCAATACCACCGCTCATGTATACTGCAATCGGTAAGTCGGTCTGGACTCGGATTCTTATCGCGTCATCAAATAGTTTTCGGATCTCTTCAGTAGCTTCATTTTCTAGGATTTCATAATTTATCTTGGTTGGGATCTTCCAATATTGCGTCAATTTCCCATCCTTCATGTAGTGAGCTGGAGGGAAAAGTTTTACTTCCTTAACCTCATCAAGTTGTGACAAGGATTTAATCTCTGACCCAAAATAATAAGTTTCCTCATTTTGAGCCCAATAAAGAGGTTTAACGCCCAATAAGTCACGAGCTGCAAAGAAACTCTTTTGTTCTTTATCAAATATAAAAAAGGCAAACATGCCTATTAACTTCTGAAGTAAATCTGGACCCCATGCCGCATATCCATTTACAAGCACCTCAGTGTCTGAATCAGTATTAAATTTGTACCCCTTTTTAATAAGCTCTTCCTGAAGATCTTTATAATTATAGATTTCCCCATTAAAGACAATGGAGTATCTGCCATCATTTGAGCTGATTGGTTGTTTTGCGTGTTCCCGATCAACAATAGCAAGCCTATTCATTCCCAGAACACAGGTTTCAATCTCCGCACTTTCATCAAAGTATTTCCTTTCACCGCGAGATGAAATAGCCGCCAACATCTTTGTTAGCTCCGCCCTATCCTGCTTGTTCTTTCCTATTATGGCTGCTATTCCACACATAAGTTTATTCGGCCTTTTCTGAAGCAGTGTTAGCCTTACCTTGCGACGAGAAAAAGTATTGAATTAGCAACACTTTACCACTTCTTTGCTCTATAGTCGAGATGTTTCTGTGCGGATCCTTGCACAAACCTGCTTCTCTTTGTGGACCTCTGTTATACACACCCGCCCCAGCACCTTTCTTTGCTATAATAAGAATGAATCTTCTTCATGGAAACCAAATTCCAAACATCTTTTATACCCAAGAAACCTCTCGTCCCAATCGGGGGCGCTACTCTCCCGCACAAGCATCATAGTACGAGCTTGTTTATGACCATCGGAGTGTTTGTTTTTCTTGCATCTCTTGTTGCTGCTGGTGGGGCATATATGTGGAAGAGTATACTGACATCCTCCCAAGACACATACAAACAGGACTTAGCTTTGCGTGAACAAAAATTCAACGTTGACGATATCGAAAAGCTCAAGCGAGCAAATGTTCGTATTGACCTTACTTCACGGTTGCTTGCAAATCACCTTGCCGCATCGCAAATCTTCGATATAGTTTCTCGTTTTACCGTCAGTAATGTTCGCTTCATCAATCTTTCATTATCAAATTCCGCTACCACTCCTGGCGAGGGAGTGCGACTGGAACTAAAGGGATACGGTAGCAACCTCTCGGCGGTGGCCTTCCAGGCAAAAGTATTTGCACAGCTCGAGCAGTATGGATTGCGCAAGATAGTAAAAAATCCCATTCTTTCCGATCCTACTACAGATACGAACGGAAAAGAGTCTTTCGGATTTTCGGCTGTTATCGATCCGGCAGCTATAGGTTATACCCGTTCTGTCCGCGGTGAGTCACCGGCTTCTTCTACGTCAACAACTAATACAAACCCATGAATCGTAACGCCACCGCTACAATCCTAATTGTCCTCGCCATCGGTATCTATTTTACCTTTACCAAAGGGATGATCGATCAGGCCAAGGCTGTTCAGGTTGTCAATGCGCAGTATTCCAGTGCTATCGCAAACGCTGAACAGCTCATCCGCGTGCGTGATAAGGTTCTCAAAGCTTATGGTGATATCGGAGACACAGACAAAGAGCGACTCGAGAAGATGATCCCTGACACCATCGATAACATCCGACTGATCATCGACCTCAAGGGTGTAGGGTTGCGCCATGGAATGATACTAAACGGCATCAAGGCAACTGCTACTGGCAGTGCTGGTGGTGCCAAACCAGTCATTGTCACGACTCAGCCCCCTGTTGGTCGTGCGGGAACCATGACCCCCGTGTCATCCATCGCTACACCCACTCTCGATAACGTCACAGTAAGTTTCGATGTCACGGCACCCTATCTGGAGTTCATCAGTTTTTTGCAGGATCTGGAGGCCAACCTCAGGATCATGGACATCTCTCGTCTAACCATGACAGCTGACGATACGGGACAGTATCATTTTGGAGTCGAGCTCAAGACCTATTGGTTGCGTCAATAATCCATACACTATGAAAAAATCAACCATTCTCATCATCATAGTCGTCGTACTCATCGCAGGAGCAGTTTATTTCTTTTTCATGGGCAACCAGACTCCTAGTGATGTGGGAACACTTGCAGTCCAAAACAATCCCGAAATTCAAGCCAGTGCCGCCAGGGTCTTGACCCTCCTCAACCAGGTCAGATCGCTCAAGATCGATACCGATCTATTTGAGAGTCAGGAGTACAAGACGCTCCGTGACTATTCCGTCCCCATCCCTCCTCTCGAAGTCGGCCGTCTCAATCCGTTTGCTCCTTTGCCTGGTACAATAGTCACACCGACACCTTCGACAACGCCTCGCCCGACTGCTACACCGCGAAGGTAAAGGGGTTTGCGCAGGTCCGCTAAGGGCGATCGAGTGCTGAGTAATAATATATCCCATATGAGCGTCCTAGACATCCTCGTAAAAAAGAAATTGATCACTGTCACAGATCTCCGCGAAATCCAAAAACAGATTGCGGATGGTGTTACTACTGACGAAGCCCTGATCGGACGCGGGGTCAAGCCTGAGGAGATCATTGCCGCTCGGGGTGAATTTCTCAATATCCCGGTACGAGAAGTGGTCGACGGAGGTATTCCGTTCGAAGTGCTGGACTATATTCCGGAAGAATCAGCAGTGCATTATAGATTTGTGCCCATAGGACTCAAAGACGGAACTTTGGAGGTGGGTCTTGTAGATCCTGACAATATGGAGGCACGAGACGCTCTGACCTTTCTTGCAGCAAAAAAGAATATTCCTTACAAGGTCTACCTTATTTCGCTTGATGATTTCAGCAAAGTGCTCGAGACATACAAGGGTATTACCGGAGAAGTTTCCAAGGCTTTGACAGAACTCGAAACTGAACTTTCGATCGAGTCCACCAATGTTCCAAAGAAAGAAGAGCCTGGTGCACAATCCGGGGCTTCTGCAGAGGAAACTGTCATTATCGAAGATGCGCCTGTGGTAAAGATCGTAGCTACGATCGTCCGCTATGCTGTAGAAGGGGAAGCCTCCGACGTGCATATAGAACATATGCGCGACAAAGTCCGCGTGCGATTCCGTGTGGACGGCATACTGAACACCAGTCTAGTATTACCGCCACAGGTACACTCTGCCGCTGTAGCCCGCATCAAAGTGCTTTCCAATATGCGCTTGGACGAAAAGCGCAAACCGCAGGACGGTCGCTTCTCTGCACGCATAGATGGACGACGTATCGACTTCCGTGTCTCTACATTCCCAGCTTATTACGGTGAAAAGGTCGTGATGCGTATCCTTGACCAAGCCAAAGGCATCCGCAAACTCGACGACGTCGGTCTCTCTACGCGCAACCTTGAGATGTTGCGTGAAGCTATCAACCGACCGTATGGCATGATCCTTGTGACTGGTCCTACTGGTTCAGGGAAATCTACCACACTCTACTCTCTCTTGAATGAGATCGACCGTGAAAGTTATAACGTGCTCTCACTCGAAGACCCAGTGGAATACACTATCGAAGGAGTCAGCCAATCCCAAGTCCGACCTGAGATCGACTATACCTTTGCGGCTGGTCTGCGTACTACCTTGCGCCAAGACCCTGACATCATCATGGTGGGAGAGATCCGCGACAAGGAGACGGCGCAACTTGCGGTGCAGGCCGCTCTTACTGGTCACTTGGTTTTTTCCACGCTCCACACCAATAACGCTGCAGGTGTGATTCCACGCCTTGTGGACATGGGAGTGGATCCGTATCTTATTGCACCGACACTTATCCTCGCCGTCGGTCAACGTCTAGTTGGTGTGCTGTGTCCTGGAAGTGGGGAAGCGGTCAAGGTCGAGGGCAGTACCAAGGCTATGATCGACCGACAGTTCGAAGACCTTCCACTCGAATTCAAAAAGGATCTCAAGTTTTCTGATACGGTTTACAAGATACAACCTACACCAGAATGTCCGAAAGGGACGCGTGGTCGTATGGCTGTATTCGAGATGTTCAAGATGGATTCAGATATCGAAAAGGTTATTCTTGAAAATCCTACAGAGAGTGCCGTCCTCGAGTCTGTGCGCAAGAAAGGGATGATTACCATCAGAGAGGATGCGATCCTCAAGGCATTTCAGAAGCTTATTCCATTCGAGGAAGTAAATAAGTTATAAAAGAATAAAATCAGCCCAGTAGGTGATCCTGCTGGATCAGGAATTAGAATTAGGGAAATGATATACTAAAGATATGAATGACCAACCTACTCAACAACCCGCAACCTCGACAGTCACTCCGAACGGCAAAAAAGTCCTCTTTATTGATGACGATACTTTTCTTCTAGATATGTATGCAGTCAAATTTACAAAGGGAGGCTACGAAGTCAAAACGGCAGATTCGCCCGTTGCTGGGCTCAAACTCATTCAGGGCGGTTTTGTTCCTGACATCATCCTTGCAGACATTGTCATGCCAGGGATGGATGGTTTGGAGTTTGTGGCCTCTCTCAAGAGAGAAAAGCTCGCTCCAAATGCGGCCATTATCATGCTTACAAATCAGGGCGCTTCTGACGACATTTCCAAAGCAAAAAAGCTGGGAGTCGACGGGTATATCGTGAAAGCCACCACTATACCTTCGGAAGTGCTGGAGTATGTGGAGAAATTATCAGTAAATAAAGTCCAATAGACTTTCGCCTAATACATATGGACTACAAAAAAGAAATTGAAGATTTGGTAGACATCGCTCTTTCACAGAGCTCGTCAGCCAAAACATCTATGAGTGACTTGGTAAAGGTGATGCTCAACTCTGGTGCCTCCGACCTCCACTTTTCTACGGGCGAGCCTCCTATCCTGCGCCTTTCAGGAAACCTGATCCGCATCAGCAAGAAGCCCAAACTTACCGAAGATGACATCAAAGGTTTCTTGGCTGTTTTTCTTACACCAGAAAGCAAGGTTATCCTAGAAACAAAAAAGGACGTGGATTTCTCCTACAGCGTCGACCGTGCAAGATTTCGTGGCAACGCCTTTTACCGCAAGGGTACCCTAGCTATTGCCCTGCGTCTCATCCCGCGTATGGTCGGGACTCTGGCGGAGCTCAACCTTCCCCCTATTCTCGAATCATTCACTAGGAAGCCACAGGGATTTTTCCTAGTAGTCGGTCCTATCGGTCAGGGCAAATCCACGACATTGGCTTCGCTCATCAACAATATCAATGAGACTCGCACTGAGCATATCTTGACCATCGAAGATCCGATCGAGTATCTCTTTGAAGCCAAGAAATCCATCATCGACCAGCGTGAAGTGCGCGTGGATACTCCAGATTTCCAGTCTGCACTTATCGCCATGTTCCGCGAGGACATCGATGTTTGTATGGTTGGAGAAATGCGCGATATCAATACCATCAGCACCGCCGTGACCGCAGCCGAGACTGGTCACCTGATCTTTTCTACTCTGCATACCAACAACGCCGCCCAGACTATCAACCGCATCATCGACTCATTCCCTGGTGGTCAGCAGGATCAGATCCGTGTCCAGCTTGCAGGTTCGATGACCGGTATATTTTCTCAGCGTCTTATTCCGCGTGTCTCTGGAGGCCTTATCCCTGCTTATGAGCTCCTCATCAACAACAGTGCCGTATCCAACCTCATCCGCGAGCGCCGTATCCACGAGATCAATACGGTCATCGAGACCAGTTCTCAGGAGGGCATGGTCGACATGAACCGCTCACTTGCAGAGCTCGTTCGTGCAGGGGAAATAAGTGTCGAGAATGCATATCTCAATTCTCTCAATCCCAAGACCTTGGAGAGAATGCTGTAGAAACGTTATACTTAATTCAACATGTTATTCAATTACGAAGCTGTAGATGAATCCGGTGCCAAGAAAAATGGCTCTATCGACGCAGTCAATGTCGACATCGCTATCGCCTCTCTCCAGAGGCGCGGGCTTGTGCTCACATCAGTCAAGGAGGCCGCGGCCGCGGGCGGGCTTTTGTCCAAAAATATTGCCATCTTCGACCGCGTTTCCAACAAAGACGTGGTTATCCTTTCACGTCAGCTCTCTACACTCTTTGAGGCCCAAGTCTCTGCTCTACGCATCTTCCGTTTGCTTTCTGCCGAAAGTGAAAATAAAGTTTTGGGCAATAAGCTTGGCGTCATCGCCGACGATCTCCAGTCCGGAAACTCCATCTCCGCCTCTCTCGCAAAACACCCCAAGATTTTCTCGGATTTCTATGTGAACATGGTCAAGTCCGGAGAAGAGTCAGGCAAACTAAATGACACCTTCTTGTATCTTGCAGATTATCTCGACCGTGCATATGAACTCTCATCCAAGGTGAAGGGTGCACTGGTCTATCCGGCCTTCGTTATCATGACCTTCATCACAGTTATGATCCTGATGTTTACCATGGTTATTCCCAAGATCAGCGCCATCTTGGTAGAGTCTGGTCAGGATATTCCCGTCTATACGAAGATAGTCCTTGGTATCAGTAATTTCCTAGTTAGCTACGGTTTTATTCTTCTGGGAGTAGTCATCATCGCTGGTTTCTTTTTTGTGCGCTTCATCCGCACTCCTGGAGGAGCAGAGGCGTTCGATAGATTCAAGCTAAATATTCCGTATGTCAGCACATTGTTTCGCAAACTCTACCTATCCCGTATGGCGGATAACATGAACACTATGCTCATCTCAGGTATTCCCATGGTCCGCGCCCTCGACCTCACCTCTTCTGTCATCAACAACCGTATATACCACAGTATCCTCTTGGATGCTGTCGAATCCGTAAAAGGGGGCAAGACTCTTTCGGAGTCCTTCGGCAATTACCCTCATGAAATTCCCGGCATCATGGTTCAGATGGTAAAAGTCGGTGAAGAAACTGGAGAGCTCGGCAATATCTTGAAGACAGTTGCAAAATTTTACGCCAGAGAAGTTTCTCAAGCAGTCGATTCACTCGTGTCCCTCATCGAACCTCTGATGATCGTCTGTTTGGGAGGGGGAGTGGCGGTACTCTTGGCTTCGGTCTTGATACCTATATATAACATTGCTAGTGGGCAGTAAAAGGCAGGGTCTATGTCGACCCGATCTGCTGATCGCGTTATCCACAGAAACCCAAAATATCTCTTTACAGCTAGTGCTATAATTACCCCAACAAACCTTACGGTTTAGTTATTAATTAAATTAATAGTTTAGTAATTCATAATATGAAAAAGTACACAAAGGGTTTTACCCTCATCGAATTGCTCGTGGTCATCGCTATCATCGGTATTCTTTCGTCAGTTGTGTTGGTTAGTTTGAATACGGCTCGAAGTAAGGGTGCAGATGCAAAAGTTCAGTCACAAATGTCCTCTATCAGAAGTGCTGCTGAGTTGATCTATGGTAATAACAATACTAACTACGGCACAGGCTCAGCTAGCTTGAATTGCGGAACCCTTCTAACAGATACGACTTCAGGAATGGTTAATATCCTGACTGCTACCAATTGGCCTAACAGTACCGCCCCAGTATGTAATGCGAAGGCTTCAGCTTCTCCATATGCAGTTACAGGATATGCAATGTGGCATGCCCTTGTTTCGGACACAACAAAGTTCGTATGTGTCGACAGCACTGGCGCATTAGTTACCATCAGTGAAGCACCTACAGCAGGAAACAGTTGTGCAAACGGAGCTCTCTAATGTAATATAATTCCATTATAGGTTCAAAACCACCCACTACCCAGTGGGTGGTTTTGCGTACCACCCCCCACCCCCAAGACCTACCCATGCAGGGGTCCCTGCCAGGGTTGGGCTTGGGGGGCGATGAGCGCCGTCGGTGGCCGATCCTCACCCAGATAATCTTTGTAGCTTGAGTACTCATAGGTCTTGGAATACCGAATCGCTTCTTCGAGGTGTTCAAGCCTTGCGGATTTCATCATATCCGGCTTTTCGATCCCAAAAGGATTGAGGTGAATATACTGGATCAAATACCTCATATAGTCATCACTATTTATATATTTTGACTTGTATTGACCCTGAAAGAGGGTTCCTGAGTGATCGTATTTGCGGTTGTAGTACATTGAATACGCGCAACACAGTTTGTGTATGAAGGTGCTTATTCCTTTGTCGGTATTTTCCCTTGCGATGATGTGGAAATGGTTGGGCATCAGACAATAGACCAGAATGCTTACGTAAGGGCTCGTGCGTTCGCATGAGAAGATTTTTTGGGTATTGAGTTCGTTGAACCGCAAAGGGTTGTTATTGTTGGCAATATAGAGGAGGCACAAAAACCTCCAATAATCCGCCTCGTCTAGGAATATCGGCGCTTTATGAGCCCCGCGATTGTATATGTGATGATATTCTGACATTTTCTACAAGACCTACCCTTGTACTCGTAGTCTAGGACAAGCAGGTTCAATTCCTGATAAAAAAATGTTCAAGAATTGTTCAAAAAATGTTCAATTTTTCTTAAATTCTCCACAAGACCTACCCTTGTACTCCACGCAATGTGGTACAATCATCATATGAATATTCAAAAGAAATCTTACGAGGGGTGCAAGGGTAGGTCTTGTGGCGGCGGCGGCTTCACCCTAGTAGAACTCATGGTTACCATATCCATCATCGCTATTCTCACGGGTATTATCATCACCAACCTCACATCTTCACGTTCCAAGGCTCGCGATGCAAAACGAGTCTCAGATCTCGGTCAGATACAGCTCGCTCTGGAGCTTTACTTCGATCGCTGTAAACAATACCCAAAGCAAGTAAACGGAGACCGTCATATATCCAATGCTATGCTCACGGTACACAATGGTCCAGGCTGTTCTACCAGTTCCAGTATCACGCTATCGAGCTACATCTCCAACATTCCTACTCCGCCATCGGGTACAGGAGAGACGACCTATGGTTATGATGTTATCAGTGTAAATGCACCAACAAACTACGTTTTGCATACACGACTAGAAAATTACAACGAGGTTCTCAAGGACTCTACACCGACGCACCCCTTTCCGTCTGGGGTGATATCGGGTTCACCGAGTGGTTCTCCGAGTGCTAGCGAGTTCTCTTGTGGAGCAGGTACTCTGGACTACTGCCTCACTCCCTAACCCCCGATGGATATCTCTCTCCAAATCATCCTACCGTTTTTATTCGGCGTTATTATCGGTAGTTTTCTCAATGTGGTTTCACTGCGGTTCAATACGGGTGTAGGCGTTAACGGCAGGTCAAAGTGCATGACCTGCGGAACCACCCTTACCTGGAAGGAACTCATCCCGCTGGTTAGTTTCTTTCTCCAGAAGGGGTCATGCAAAAACTGCAAGGGCAAGATATCGTGGCAGTATCCGCTGGTCGAGTTTCTAGCTGGAGCGATCTTTGTCATGACTCTCATCATCTTTCCACCACTAAGCGCGGTCACAGCGGCCACTACAGTCTTGTATCTCATCTCTGGCTGTCTCTTGGTGGTGATGACCGTCTACGATATCAAGCACAAGATTATTCCGGATCCATTTGTATACACATTTGGTTTTGTCGCACTCCTAAGTCTTTTTGTTGGTGGGACATCATGGTTCCATATACCGGATTTCTATGCCCTGATCGCTGGACCGCTCTTGGCTGTGCCGTTCGCTTTTGTCTGGCTTATTTCCCGTGGTCGGTGGATGGGTTTTGGAGATGCAAAACTAGCCCTGGGTATCGGGTGGATGCTGGGGATATCCGGAGGAGTCAATGCCGTGGTCCTGGCTTTTTGGATAGCTGCAGGGGTCAGTCTACTGTGGCTTTTTATTATTTCCAAGAAATTCAAGCGCGGAACTGAGGTGCCATTTGGGCCATATCTCATCTTGGGGCTATATCTCGTACTACTGTTCCGTGTACAGGTGCTCGATCTGGGGATACTCAAAGACATACTCACAGGGTATTTGTAGAGAATAAAGGTATAATAAAAGGGTACATGAAGCATGAAACTCTAAACTTCAAACTCGAGACAGGTGACGGCTTTACTCTAGTCGAACTTATCGTCTCTGTTGGTATCTTCGTAATGATGACCGCTCTTCTGGTGGCGCGTTATGGAACCTTCAATCAGAGCGTCCTCCTCACCAACCTAGCCTACGATGTGGCACTCACTATCCGCACTGCACAGACATACGGATTGAGTATCAAGGGTCAGGGGAGTTCCTTCCAAAATATCTATGGCGTAGAATTTTCTACAGATACCGCTATAGATGGTAATCCTAGTTTCAGTCTGCCAAAGAATGGCGAAATAGTCCTCTTTGCTTCCAGAAATGGCAATTCTACTCGTGATCCCGGAGAGGATGTGACAGGGGGGACATATGCCCTAAAAAGAGGGGCAAAAATTTCCTCCATGTGCGTGGGTAGTGGTCCAGGAGTGTCCACGTGCACCCCCTTTTCTGACCCTCAGACTATAGATATATCATTCAAGCGCCCAGATCCCGATAGTCTCATATGTGTTGTATCGTCTGACTCGTCCTGTACTATACTATATCCGTATGCCGAGATCACCTTGCAGGCTACAGACGGTAGTACGCGCGTAGTAAGTGTCAGGAGAAACGGTCAGATATCCGTGGCCAATTAATATGAATAAAAGAACAAAGCATAGGGGTATAGAATATGGAATGTCATCCGCAAAGGGGATGAGTTTTCCCTCTGTTGGCGCTCCTCGCCCTATGTATTCTCGCGCCTTTACTCTCGTCGAGATGATCGTCGCTCTGGGGATTTTCTCTATCGTTGCGGTGGTGGCCTTGGGCGCTCTGGTCAAGATCATCTCAGTCAACCAGAAAGCTCAGACCTTGCATCAGGCTATGACCAACCTCAGCTTTTCTCTCGAGTCAATCTCTCGCGAGTTGCGTACTGGTGCAAAATTGCACTGTGAGTCGGGCACAGCGCTCAATATACTGTTGTGGGAACTTACCGATACTCGAGAGTGCCCGAGTGGCGAAGTGTCTGACGGCACAGGGGCAGTGTTCGCCTTCAATTCTACGCGACTTAAATATGACGCAGGAGGTATACCATTGTGTAGATTGATCTATGCATACAGGCTTCGCCCTGTCGATGCTATGGATCCTACACTGGGATATGTATTGGAAAAGGCAGAACAAGCAGATTGCGGCGGTAATGTTGGAATTGGTGGCAATGATTTTGCCCCCATAACAGATCCTGACGTCATTATTACCAGTTATACTATCAAGCTCGATGACAACGAATACCCTTTGGTTTTCCTGAAACTATCAGGATATGTAGGGGCCAGCGAAAAGGAGCGTACGTATTTTGATCTGCAGACAGCAGTTTCTCCACGTGTTCCCAATACCAATTGATACTATGAACACCACTCACCACACAACTCGCGCATTCACTATCATCGAGACTCTTGTAGCCGTGGCAATCCTGATGATCGCTGTCGCTGGACCGCTGGTTATCGCAAGTAGGGGCTTGCGTGCGGCGCTGTATTCACGTGACCAGATGATCGCTTCTCTTTTGGGACAAGAAAGCATGGAAGTGGTAAAAAATATCAGAAGTAACAATATTTCTTTGGGACTAAATTGGGTTCAATCTTTGGGTACCTGTGTAGTCACCGCCCCCTGTGATGCGAGCGCACTCTCCGCTACTATCCGTAGCGGGTGCAGTATCGAATGTAACTGGTCGACTGGATACCCGCTTACTTTTTCCTCCGGATACAGATCCGATGGGCAGGGAGAGCCGACTCTATTTCGGCGAATGTTCTTCTTGACCCCTATGTCTACGTCAGGTCCAATCGATGAATATACGGTAAATGTAGTTGTGAGCTGGACCGAGGGCACCGTCCCGAACGAGTTGCGCCTGACCAGTCAGTTGACTAACTCTACCCGCTAATATGACAAAGATCCTGAACACATTACATCTCAAACGAGGATACACCCTGTTATTTGCAGTACTGGTTGCGTCGCTTGCTCTGGGCGTAGCGGTGTTTATACTTTCGGTAAGTCGCAAGCAGTATATTTTGTCTGCTGCAGCACGCGAGTCCATGTACTCCATGTACGCATCGGATAGTGGTATAGAATGTGGGGCACTGGATCCTCTTCGTAATGACTGGGGTAATGGGGCAGGATCGCCTTCACGTTCATTCTCCTGTGCTGGCCTTACTCAGTCGATAACATTTTTAAGAAGGTATCCCGCAGATTTCGATAAGAGTGATAGCAACTTTGACAAATATTATACTGATATATACGGGGATAAGCACTACGCCTATGTCGATTCTCAGGGCAATACACCCTACCCTCAATATGAGGCAGATTTCCGACTTGGATTCAAAGAGTATTCCAGGACAAGTCCTACTAGCGGAAAGGAATCAACTTGCGCACTTATGAGTATTATTGGATATACGACTGATCTCAATGGACCCGATGAAAAAAAACATACCATCATCCAGTCGCGCGGATACAACGTATGCAAATGGCTTACTTATGGAGTAGAGACTACCTATGGACCTGTTCTAAGCAGTCCCCGTACTGTGGAGCGCGCACGTCAGTTGATAAACGAATAGTTTTGTCTTCCGTGTTCCCGTTCTTATGGTAATCTAATGGCATGAAACCTCCTGCCCACAAGCCTCCTGCGGCCGTTATAGAGCGCCTGTCCAAGCTCAAGGCCACCATCGAGCTCCATCGCTACAACTATCACGTACTCGATAAGCAGGACATATCTGAGGAGGCCCTGGACTCTCTGAAGCATGAACTGGTGCTACTAGAGACCCAATATCCTGAGCTTATAACCCCAGATTCGCCCTCTCAGCGCGTAGCAGGGAAGCCTCTGCCTGAGTTCAAAAAAGTTAGGCACACGGTGCCGCAGTGGTCATTCAATGACGCCTTTTCACCCGAAGAAATGCGCGAGTTTGATGCCCGTGTCAAAAGGTTTATGGTGCCCGCCTTCGCCGAAGGCTACGGCGAGGCAAAGCCCGCCTATAGCCGTGAACACAGGGAGGCAAAGCCCGCCTTCGCCGAAGGCTACGGCGAGGCAAAGCCCACTTATACTTGTGAACACAAGATCGATGGTTTGAAAGTAGTGATGGAATATGAAGAGGGAAAATTGATCAGGGCGGCTACGCGTGGCGATGGAACTGTAGGGGAAGATGTGACCGAGAATGTCCGAACCATCCAGTCTGTGCCACTTGTACTGCGCAGGCCTGTCGATATTATCGTTGAGGGAGAGATTTGGATGGCAAAAAGTACGCTTGAACGATTGAATAAGGAACGGGAAGTACAAGACCTACCCTTGTATGCAAATCCGCGCAACTTGGCTGCCGGCTCTATCCGCCAATTGGACGCAAAGATTGCGGCGGAGAGGCAGCTGGACTCATTTATATATGATGTAGCCAAATATGAGGCCGCGGATAGACCACAGAGCCAAAGTGCCGAGCTTGAATTCCTGAGGTCTCTCGGCTTTAAGGTGAATAAATATTTCAAACACGTCAAAGACATCGAAGGCGTCATCGAGTATTGGAAGGAGTGGCAGACCAAAATGCCCAAAGAAGATTATTGGGCAGACGGTGTGGTGGTGAAGGTGGATGAAACCGAATATCAGCAACTGCTAGGTTATACAGGCAAAGCCCCTCGATGGGGGATTGCTTTCAAGTTTCCCAGTGAAGAAGTCACTACGGTTCTAGAAGCTATCAACTTTCAGGTAGGGCGAACCGGTGTTGTTACTCCTGTGGCAATCCTGAGACCTGTATCTATTGGTGGTTCAACTGTTTCGCGTGCCACGCTCCATAATGAAGATGAGATCAGGCGTCTAGATGTTCGCCTCGGCGATACGGTTATTCTGAAGAAGGCTGGCGATGTTATTCCTGACATCATCAAAGTGGTGATGGAGATGCGTACAGGCAAAGAAAAACCATTCAAGTGGCCGACGCATGTGCAGGCCTGTGGTGGCAATGGTGCCATAGTTCGATTTCCTGGCGAAGCGGCTTGGAAGTGTGCCAGTCCAGACTCTTTTGAACAGCAGAAGCGAAAGTTTTATTATTTTGTTTCCAAACATTGTTTTGATATGGATGGTGTAGGTCCAAAAGTTATCGATGCGTTGCTCGAAAGCCAACTTATTTCTACTTTTGCTGATATTTTTACTTTGAAAAAAGGGGATATTCTTTCACTGCCGCGCTTCGCTGAGCTTTCGGCTTCCAACGTAGTCGATGCTATCGAGAAAGCTCGCCGTGTGACGCTCGCCAGATTTATTGCTGCGCTCTCTATTCCGCAGGTGGGCGAAGAGACTGCCTATGATCTTGCAAAATATTTCAAAAATAAGGCACAACAAGCAACAGGCAATGTATTGGGATTTGGGAGTATAGAAGCAAATAATGTAAAGAATGTAAAAAATGTAAAGAATGTAAAAAAGGAAAAAATTGAGGAAAAAACCGAAGCCCTCGATCTCATCAGGGATGCTTCGAAAGATGATTTTGAATCTATCTACGGTGTTGGTCCAAAGGTTGCCGAGTCACTTTCGACGTGGTTTGCCAGATCCGACAATCGTAAACTGCTGCAGGTGCTTTTGGAACAAATCGAGATCGTCGAAGATGCGGCAGTTACTGGTCGTGTGGGCAAATTTGAAGGTAAGTCATTTGTGTTTACTGGCTCTTTGCCAACTCTCGAACGCGACATTGCTCAGAAAATGGTTCGCGACAATGGTGGGGATGTCTCTAGTTCTGTTTCAAAGAAGACTTCATATGTGGTGGCTGGCGAAGAGGCTGGTTCGAAGCTGGAGAAGGCGCGGGATCTGGAAGTGGCTATTATTTCGGAGAAGGAATTTCTGGAGATGGCGAATCAGTAGATTCGCCTACTGGGTGAAATAGCAATTTCACCTACTGGGTCAATCAGTAGATTCGGCCAGGCAGGAATCTGTGAATCAGTAGATTCACCTACTGGGCTGATTCACCTATTGGGTCAATTAGAGGCAATAAAAAATTATTATATTATTACTCATAAATCTCATGATCACCGACTGTCAAAAGAACCGCATCTTTCCTTGAAAGATATTGAAAGACGATCCGAATTTTATAGTTTACTGAAAAGCTATTGCATCGCTTGAGATGATCATGCAGTTTGTGGACTTTGAGCTGCTTGTGGTTTGCGGGGTCTTTGAATAGTTCTATTTTCTCCGCAATTTCTTCTTGCAAATCACGTTCCAAGCTACTATAGCGCCGTACAAATGCCGGTTTATAGTGTACTTCTATAATCATATATTTAGACAGCACGAAGGCGCTTTGCCAAAGATTTCAGATCTCCTCTCAAGATTGGCTCTTCCATAGCACGGAGCACTTCGTCTACGGCCTCTTTTTCGGCTAGAAGAGCAATAGCTTTTCGGACGACATCTGCCTTGTTGGCAGCGCGACCATTGCGGATTTGGCTTTCTATGAATGCTTCCATGTGAGCAGGGATGGGTACAGATAATGTGGTCATGGGGGATAGTATAATTATTGTATGATAATTAAGTATGATTATATCATATACGCGGAAAGATTTATCTCCTCCTAAACATTTAATTTCACATCACCTCAAATATTATTTCTGTCAAGTTGTTGTGGTGGGTCTATTGAGCTGTTACACTCTTATTCATGATCACCACCGCAGAACTCGAAAACCTCGCTAAGCTCGCACGTATTAAGTTGACCGAAGACGACAAGCAATCACTTGTTAAGGAATTTGACTCTATTCTCGGCTACGTTGACCAACTCAAGAAAGTCGAGGTCTCTATGGATACGGAGGGTCGTGTGGGTGCAGTGAAAAATGTCATGCGACCTGATGTGGCAGAAGACTCGACACCAGAAGAAAGGGAAGCGTTGTTGCAGGAGGCGCCCCATAGAGAAGGGGACTTTATTGCAGTGAAGAAAATAATAGCGCAGGATTGACGGTGTCATTCCCGCGAAGGCGGAAATCTAGATTGGATTCCCATTTTCATGGGAATGACAAGCAAAGCAAATTATTTTAACACCATATGAACATCGATCTCAAAAACTTGACCATCACAAAAGCTCATGAAGCCCTCAAAAGAGGCGATTTTACATCGGTTGAGTTGACCCAGGCATATCTCGATCAAATTGCTCTAAAAAATAAAGATATCAATGCTTATTTGGAAGTTTTCGATGACGCCCTAGATGCTGCCAAAAAGGCAGATGAGAAAATTTCCGCCTTCCAGACCGCCTTCGCTACCTCCTTCGCTAAAGCTACGGAGGTCGAGAAAGCTACGGAGGTCCAGAAAGATTTCCCATTACTTCTAGGTATTCCTGTAGCCATCAAGGATAACATCCTCATCAAAGGCAAGATCGCAAGCGCTGCTTCCAAGATGTTGGAAAATTACCACGCAACATATAACGCCACAGTCATTTCAAAACTGGGCAAGGAAGGCGCCGTCTTCATCGGTCGTACCAACATGGACGAGTTTGCCATGGG
>JBBQVG010000002.1:0-39635 GCA_038211765.1 Minisyncoccia bacterium
GGTGTCATTTCAGCTTTGGAAGGGGTGTCATTTTAGCTTTGGTATTACACGACATTTACTTTTACATGGAAGTGTGTTAATTTGCAGTAAAAGGGAAACTATGAATAATTCGAGTCGGAGTGGTGGCATTAAGCCTGGGAGTCAGAATCCCAAGGTTTTCGGGTGGGTACTTGTGGCGGCGCTTGCTATCCTTTTATTTTGTCTGGCTTTGGTCTGGCGTGATCGCGACAGACAAGCAGATTCACTAAAACCGCCGATCACGCAAATTAAATAAATTATCCAGACGGTGCACTTTGAGGCCAAAAACTTCAAAGTGTTTTTATTTAGTTAAATAGATAAAAATGCTATTATTGAACTATGGAAATAAAACTATTGTTAGGCGTCATCTCGTCCCTTCTTGCAATTATCTGTTTCATTCCGTACCTCACCGATATCTTTAAAAAGAAAACCGAACCGCATGCATACTCTTGGCTCGTGTGGACAGTATTACAAACCGTAGGAGTAATGGCTCAACTCAAAGAGGGTGCGGGGTATGGAGCTTGGGCACTAGGTGTAGGTGCATTTTTTTGTTTCGCGATTTTTATTCTTTCATTAAAATACGGGACAAAAAATATTACAAAGTTTGATGGAGTATGCTTGATAGCATCGTTACTAACGATTGGTTTATATTTTGCCATTGATAACCCGGTTTTTACGATTATAGCAGTGGCTCTTATAGATTTTGTGGGTTTTCTTCCAACATTTAGAAAAGGATTTCAAGAACCGTTTACTGAGACACCGAGCACTTTTATAATGAGTGCGTTGGCCAATCTTATCAGCATTCTTGCTTTGCAAAACTATACTGTGACAACAGTGCTGTATATTGCTAGCTTACTCTTAACAAACTCTTCTTTTGCAATAATGATTTTGACGAGAAGAAAAGTTTTAGTCAACTTGAAAAAAGTATGAAACAACAAATCCTCCTCATTCACGGTGGCAATGCATTTGATACCTACGAAGAATATTTGACGTATCTAAAAAATAAAGAACTAACACTATCAACCATTAGGTACGTAGACTGGAAAAAGGCTTTGGGAGACGTACTCGGCCCAGAATATGAAATCATAGCGCCTCAAATGCCCAATAACCAGAACGCCAAATACCTGGAATGGGAAATTTGGTTTAATAAGGTAATCCCGCTTTTGAATGATTCAGTAATACTTGTAGGTCATTCTATGGGAGGCATATTCCTTGCAAAATATTTATCTGAAAATACACTTTCTAGGAAAATCAGAGCAACTTTTTTGGTTGCCGCACCATATAACACTGCCACAAAGGATTCCATAGCCGACTTCATTTTGTCAGAAGATTTATCTAAGCTTTCCGAACAGTCTGAAAAAATAATCCTATATCACAGCAAGGATGATCCAATTGTCCCATTTTCAAATGTACTTGAATATCAAAAGAATCTACCTACTGCGTCTATTAAGGTCTTTGACGACAAGGGGCACTTCAATCAGACCGAATTTCCGGAGATTGTAGAGGATATTAGGGCACACACCAAGCTGGATTATTAGTCGATGAATTCAATGGTCTATAACGCGCACTTGACTGGTAACCCCACCTTCTGCTAGTATCTCTTGACGTGCTCATACGCAATGGAGACTGTACCCAAACCCAAAAATAACACAGGAAGCGGCATCGTTGTCGAAAGTCTGCCGAATACATTATTCAGGGTTAAGCTCGATGGAACAGAAGACGTCATACTCGCTTACCTTGCTGGTAAAATGAGGATGAATCGCATTCGAGTTCTTATCGGCGACAAAGTAGAGCTCGAACTCGACCCGTACGGAGGACGTGCACGCATAACCCGCCGTTTTTAATTATTATGAAAGTCAAAGCTTCAGCAAAAAAGATCTGTCCAAAATGTGCTGTCGTTCGCAGACGAGGGTATGTGTATATAGTTTGCAAGGCGAATCCAAGACACAAGCAGAGACAAGGGTAGAACAACAGAAGAAACACATTAACCACATCAAATATTAAATTGAAGTAATAGAATGCGCATACTTGGAATCACACTGCCAGAAAATAAGAGGATGGAGATTGCCCTCACAACCATCCACGGTATTGGTCGTGCACGCGCACTCCTCATCCTCGACGGTGCCAAGGTCGGTGCAGGAGTAAAACCAAAGGATCTATCAGTCGATCAGGAAAATGCCATCAGAAAGATTGTTGAGACGTTCAAGCTTGAAGGGGACCTCAAACGCGAAGTCGCCGGCAATATCAAGCGCCTCAAGGACATCAAGTCATATCGTGGATCACGCCACGCTCGACATCTTCCGGCGCGTGGTCAGAGGACAAAGACCAATTCCCGTACAGTTCGCGGAAATGTCCGCAAGACTATGGGATCTGGTCGTCGTAAGGAAGAGAAGAAGTAGGCCGCACCACGAATGGTGCCACACGAATAAAACAAACACAACTAAAACAAAAACATGGGAAAGAAACGTATAGTAACAACAGAGGGTGCAGAAAACGCTGACGGTAAGGCGAAGTCTCCAGCGGCGTCTTCTAAGAAGCGCGTTGAAGCAGGTATTTTGTTCGTGCAGTCGACCTACAACAACACAAAAGTCATGCTTGCAGACAAGCAGGGCAACGCTCTCATGTGGGGTTCGAGTGGCGGCGCAGGTTTTCGCGGAGCAAAGAAAGGGACGCCATTTGCAGCTGCAAAGGTCGGCGAGAGTCTGGCCCTCAAAGCACAGAACCTTGGACTCAAAGAAGTCGACGTTGTAGTAAAAGGAGTAGGCTCTGGTCGCGAATCAGCTATCCGAGGATTCATCAGTCGCGGAGTTCTCATCACCTCCATCAAGGATGTTACGCCAGTTCCATTCAATGGTCCTCAACCAAAGAAACCTCGACGTGTCTAAACTATAATTCATCACATTAATCCACATTTATGAAAATCGGACCACGATACAAAAAAGCACGATACTTGGGAGCCCCAGTCTTCCACAAGACGCAGACACAAAAGTATGCGATGCGTGCTCAGCGCAAAACCAAGACAGTTCGTCGTGGTCAAAAGTCCGAATACGGCCGACAGATGATGGAAAAGCAGAAGGCGCGCTTTAGCTACGGTATCTCTGGAACTCAATTCACAAAATACGTCAAGAAGGCTCTTGCCGCTCCTGGAGATAACGGCAAAAACCTTATGAAGATTCTCGAAGGCCGACTCGACAATGCCGTTCTTCGCATTGGCTTTGCTCCTTCACGTTCAGCTGCACGACAGATGGTTTCTCATGGACATATCAAGGTCAATAACATCATTGTGACCATCCCTTCATACAATGTCCGCATAGGAGACATCATCAATATCCGCGACGGCAGCAAGAACAAAGGCATTTTTGCCAAGTTTGATGAGTCCATCAAGGCGGTGAAGGTTCCAGCTTGGTTATCCTTGCAGATAGACAAGCGCGAGGCAAAGGTAGAAGGGGAACCAACGGTCGATATGAGCGAGCTCCTGTTCGATGTCAGACAGGTGCTGGAGTTCTATACGCGCTAGACATCCTGACTTTTTGTTGTTACAATTATTATTCAATTTTTAATAAAAAGAAAAACCATGATTTACGACGTAATACTCCCCTCAAAGCCAAAGGTCATCAAAGAAGATGCCACCAGCGGTGTTTATGAGATCGACGGCCTCTATCCTGGATACGGCCATACTTTGGGCAATTCACTCCGCCGCATTATCCTTTCCTCTCTTCCCGGAGCGGCTGTCACTCGCGTCAAGATCAAAGGAGTTGAACACGAATTTTCTGCTATCGATGGTGTCAAAGAAGACGTCATCAACATTCTTTTGGCACTCAAGAAACTCCGCATTCGCGTCAACACCGACGAGCCTCAAACACTTACCCTCAAAGTAAAGGGTGCAAAAGAGGTCTCAGCAAAGGACATCGAGGCACCTGGTCAGGTCGAGATCCTCAACACAGATCTCCACATCGCCACTCTTACTGAGAAATCATCAGAGATCGAGATCGAGATCACAGCAGAACGTGGTCTTGGCTATGTCCCAAAGGAGACTATTCAGAAGGATCGTGTCGATATCGGTTCTATAACTCTTGACGCCGCTTTTACCCCTATCCGCCGCTCCAACTACGAGGTAGAGAACATGCGAGTTGGTGATCGTACAGACTTCAACCGCCTTCGCATATCCATAGAAACAGATGGTACCATTACGCCTCACGAGGCTCTCGAGAAGTCTATTACCCTCATGATCAGCCAGCTCAAGGCCATCGTCGGTTTCAAAGAAGAAAAACCAGAAGTAGTAGCGGACGAGTCAGTAGAAGGTGAGTCTAGCGAAGATGGTTCTTTAAACAAGGAGATCGACACCGAGCTTTTGAAGACACGTATTGATTCTCTCGGATTCTCTTCACGAACAGCAAAGGCTCTGGTCAATGCCAATGTTCGCACCCTCGGTGGCCTCGCCCGCAAGAAAGAGTCAGACATTATGGACATCGATGGTCTTGGAGCAAAAGGTATCCAGGAGATCAAAAAGCTTCTCGCACAGCACGGTATAACAATGAAACAGTAAACTTCACAAAATCACTTTTCACCTTTAGACTACCACCATGAGACACCATTCGAACGTAAAGAAATTTGGCCGCGAAAAGACACAGAGACACGCTCTGATGCGTTCTTTGGCTCGTAACCTTATCCGTGATAACCGTATTCACACAACATTTGCAAAGGCCAAGGCTCTCCGTCCTATGGTAGAGAAGCTCGTCACCAAGGCCAAGACCGACACCGTTGCCACACGCCGCCTCATCATTTCTCGTATCCACAGCCCAACAGAAACCAAAAAACTTATCGAGACTATTGCTCCAAAATACAAGACCCGTCCCGGAGGATACACACGTATTGTTCGCATGCCAAACCGCGATCTCGATGGTGCACAGATGGCGCTCATAGAATTTGTATAAGACAACAAGAATTCACGAGTCGACACAAATACCACAAATAACACATATGAAAAAAATACTGTACACAATTGATGCGCGAGACAAAAAGCTAGGCCGTATCGCCAGCGAAGCTGCTGCGTGCCTCATGGGTAAAAAGAGCGTTTCATTTGCAAAGAACATCGCTCTCCCAGTCGAAGTTCGCATTGTCAATGCCAAACTCACCAACATCACCGCACACAAGAAAAATGCAGTAGAGTATGTTACGTACACGGGTCACCGCGGAGGTCTCAACACAGAGAAACTTGGTGATCTCATGGTTCGCCGCGGCATGAAGGAAGTCTACACTCGAGCAGTCTACACCATGCTCCCAAAGAACAAGCTGCGCGCAGAACGCATGAAAAATTTAATAATCACAGATTAATCCGAATCCACCAATGGCATACGAATGCCACGACTAGAACATGACCTCAGCAAAAACAACAACCAAATACTTTGAAGCAGTCGGTCGCCGTAAGACTGCCATCGCTCGTGTCCGTCTTTTCCCTGGAGCTAAGTCAGGTTACGAAGTGAACGGCAAATCTCTAGAAACATATTTTCCAGTCAAGGAGATGCAGATCATGGCGACAGAAGCTATCACCAACGGCAAGGCTGCAGAGAAGTTCCACATCACAGCAAAAGTTAGTGGTGGGGGAGTTGCTTCCCAGGCCGATGCCATGCGCCTTGGTATTGCTCGTGCCCTCCTCGTTTACGATGTGACTCTCCGCGGCAACCTCAAGAAGCGCGGTTATCTCAAGCGTGACCCTCGTGCAAAGGAACGCCGCAAGTTCGGTCTCAAAAAGGCCCGCAAGTCTCCTCAGTGGTCAAAGCGTTAATTTATTTGTCGGTGTCAGTACGAAGATTAGGGGTTTAACAACCCAAAACCCGCTTAGCGACGAAAGTTGCGGCGGGTTTTCTTCTGGTCAAATTTATTTGTAAATTTTAAAATCTAGGTCATGATATACTTTTATTCATTATGAAAACTGTACACAGCGCTGGCGGAATAGTACTCAATGATAATAATGAGGTGGCCATTGTGAGTCAGGGGATAGTGGGTGATGTCTCCTGGTCTTTTCCCAAGGGACATGTCGAAGAAAATGAGGATTACCTGATGACAGCAAAACGAGAGATCGAGGAGGAAACGGGGATTACAGAGTTACTCTACATCAAAAACCTACCAGAATATGGTCGCCATCCTATAGGCCAAGATGGGGTTGAAGATAGCTCTAGTTTTAAAATAATACATCTTTTTCTTTTCAAGACACCTCAAAATGAACTCGGTCCTAAAGATCCAGAAAATCCTGAGGCGAGATGGGTGCCACAATCGGAGGTTACAACATTATTGAGTCACCCCAAAGACAAGGACTTCTTTCAAAAGATTAGGGGTGATTTAGTCTGATTGGGTAGGGGGGGCAGTATTGCGAACGACGGCACTTTAGTTAACTAAAGTGGTTGTATTTTGTCTGGAGATGAACTATCCGCATAGGAGTTGCGTTTATATGCATTCTATGTCATAATATTATGGGTCAGCAAAACAACAACAAGAAAGGCAACAAATGACAAAGCAGCATGGCGGCGCAATCGTCGACTTGGGCAATGTCATCATTGCCCATTGGCTGAGTAACATCACGCCAGAAAACTTCCTTACGATCGATTACAACTCGATACCAGAAGTTCCCGGAGTTTTTGATAGCTTGAAATGGCTCAACGATAGATTCGGCGGTAACGTCACTGTGGTCTACAAAGCCACTGACGTCGCAACCGAAAAAATCCTTGCCTGGCTCACGCACCATCAGTTTACGGAGCGTACGGGCATTCCATTGGATAGAGTTTGTCGCACCAAGGGTGGTCGGGACAAAACAATTCACATGGAGCAATCGAGTGCGACACATTACGGCACAACCGTGGTCGTCGACGATCGATTGGAGGTCTTGGGCTATTTCGTAGGAAAGGTACTTCACTTGTTCCTGTTTCATCCTCAACAACAAGAGGTCGAGCAGTTCGACAGCACAGGAACCCTTTCACACGTCCATGTCGTAGAGTCGTGGCAAGAGATCGAAAACACCCTCAACACGTAGCCCGAGCAATTCAATTTGTCGGGCTACTCTTTGTTTACACAGTTAGTCGTGATACTATTTTTATATGAGTAAAGATACTAAAAAAGTCCTTGGCGTCGATATCGGCAATGTTATTATCAATAACCGTCTGAATGATCCAGAGATGAATGAGGTTACTGAGGCGGTCTATGCGGCATTCCCACCTTCGGAAGGTGCATTTGATGCACTGAAAACCCTTAATGACCATTTTCATGGCCAAGTTTATTTGTTATCCAAGTGTACAGAATGGGCACAGGAACAAATTTTGTTATGGCTGAAGGCGCATAATTTTTATGCAAAAACAGGTATCAAAGAGTCTAACGTCTACTTTGTTCGAAAACGACCTGAAAAGGACGGTGTCGCTCGTAAGTTGGGCATTACTCATTTTATTGACGACCGTCTCGAAGTACTCGGACACTTGCTATAATCGACTCCTAACCTGATATTATTTCAACCCGACCCAGAGGAAGTAAAGGAATTTTATAAATTTTTACCTAGAGTCACTAGCACAAGTAACTGGCAGGAGGTATTGATACACATAATGAAGTAAACAAGCTCTGTGGAAATCTCCTCCTGGTCTCTGTGCTATCATTACCCTATGAAAAACTCAGAACGTGGTATCGTAGCCGGCGCACTTCTGGTGGTAGTAGCCCTAGCCTTTATAACTGGCGCACTCTACATATACGGAAAATCCATAAAGCGTTCAGCAGATGATGACTTACTTCGCCGTGCGCAGGATAACCTAAACTCAGGACAAGTTCCCCGCACAGCTTTGGAGCTCTACGCTCAACTAGCCTGGGAAAAGGCTCGCCTGCAGATGGAGACAGACAAACTCAACCAACTCAAAGCCGAAGCTATCACTGCAGCACTAAGTGATGTGTACGACGGTGTAGGCAGAGTATTTGATACCAGTGAAATCAAAGTAAAGAACACCGAACTGCAAAAGCAGATCGACACAGTGCGTGCGCAGATAAATAAAATTCTAGATTCATGGCAGACACTTGTGGCCGCTGGTGGAGGAGCCAGTGGTGCACTTCATGATGCTATCAAAAAAGATACGCCGAACATTGACGTTTATATCGAACAGCTCAAAGAAATTATCAACAAGCTCACACCCGGAAACTCTGGCCTTACACGGGAAGAGATTGATGCTCTCAAAAAAGGCTTAGGAGAAGCTTCTGGCGCAGTCCATGATGGTGAGAACAACCTACACAATGCTGAAACAGGCAACCCTCCTGGAACAGTTGCGGACAATAATGGTGGGACCCAGGATAACAATACAACTCCTCCAGGCGGCGGCACCAACCCCCCCGCTTCGGATCCGATCAAAGAGCAGGAGAAGGTAGTCGAAGATGCAAAAAAAGATGTCGATGACACACAAAAAGAGATCGACCAGCTCCCACCCTCTCCACAACCATCTCCAGGTTCTTATGTCCCGCCTGTATACACTCCTTACAGCGGGGCACAATACTATGATACAGACACAGTCATCAAGAGTACCTCGGGTCAGATCATCTATCCTCCAGACCCTGCACCTATCCGCAACGTGAAAAATTACGGTGGCCCGGGACTGATCGAAGGGGAGAACAATAACTAATACATAATCCCAATCTACAAATACGACGCAATCCGAATACTACAAATGAATATAGATTAGGATTACTATATGCAATTTTGTTTTTTGTGATATATTCACACTCATGAGTATTTTCTCTCCAAAGCTGGGAATCGACCTCGGCACCGCAAACACGCTCGTCTTTATGCCTAAGAAGGGCATCGTTCTCAATGAGCCCTCAGTAGTGGCAATCTCACAGATAGACAAAAAAGTCTTGGCTGTCGGCAATGACGCCAAAGAGATGATAGGCCGTACACCGGACACCATCGTTGCCTATCGTCCCATGAAAGACGGTGTTATCGCAGACTATCGCATCACAGAGGTCATGCTCCGATACTTCATAGACAAGGCTTTGGGCAGATTTACTCTTTTCAAACCTGACATCATGGTCTCCGTCCCAGCAGGTATAACCTCTACTGAGCGTCGTGCTGTCATAGAAGCAACTATAAGGGCTGGTGCAAAAAATGCATACGCCGTGAAGGAGCCTATACTGGCCGCTATAGGGGCCGGTATTCCTATCCAGGAAGCCCGTGGACACATGGTTGTCGACATTGGTGGAGGGACCACCGATGTGGCGGTGATCTCACTCGGAGGCATCGTTGCGTCAACTTCAGTCAAATGCGCAGGCAATCGCATAGACGCCGCTATTGCTGATTATATGAAAAAAACTTTCAACTTGGCTATAGGGGATCATATGGCGGAAATCATCAAGATCAATATCGGCTCCGCTATCCCTCTCGACCCTGAACTTTCGATGATAGTCAAAGGCCGTGACTTTATCTCCGGACTACCTCGTTCAACCGAGATCAAGACCAATGAAATAGTCAAAGGTATTTCCAAGGAGCTCCGTGACATGATCAAAGCCATCAAAGACGTACTCCAAGAAACTCCACCGGAACTGGCTGCAGACATCATCGACCAGGGCATCATCATGACGGGGGGTTCTTCGATGCTCCGCAATCTCCCTGAACTGGTATTTCGTCGTACTGGTGTAAAGGCAGTTTTGGCCGAAGATGCACTCCTCTGTGTCGCAAAGGGAACTGGTATCGCACTCGACCATCTGGATGTTTACAAGAAGACGATAACCAGCAAGAGATAGGATTGTAGAAATGGCCGTTTCTCATGACCGTATTTACATGTACAATACGGTCATGTCGCTCAGAGACCATCTCAAAACTCTATCACATCATGCCTACTGTATCCCCGGCGACCCGACTATTTGCCTAGAATTAAAAACTATCCTGGAAAGTGAGCATTCTATCCCTTCCCAGGCCAATCCTGACTTTTATGAACAGACGTTTCAATCATTTACTATCGATGATGCACGCAACCTGAAAGCACTCCATGAAACCCGCCCTATCGGTCCGACAGGCCGAAAGATCTTTATTATTTCAATGAATGGGATTACCAGTGAAGCACAAAATGCCTTACTCAAACTTTTAGAGGAACCTTCTGATTATGCCCATTTTTTTCTCATACTTCCATCAGCTCATTTACTCCTACCTACAGTCAAATCTCGCATGCGGATGATTGCGATCGACGCTGATACAAAAGTAAATGAAGAAATTACCGAGGAAGCACAGAAATTTCTCAAGATGTCAGGGGCAAAGAAGCTAGATTTTATCAAAAAACTCATAGACGATATCTCAAAAGAAAAGAAGGTGCGGCAGGATGCTGTTGATTTTCTAGATGCTGTTGAGAGTGAAATCTATTTAGAGAAAAAACTTAAGAAAAATCTACAAGCTCTGGAATCAATCGCCTTTACCAAAAAATATATCTACGATCGCGCCCCCTCAGTCAAAATGCTTCTGGAATATGTGGCACTCAATCTCTAGTTCACTTTATATCATATATGATATATCCAGTTGGCACGATTACCGCGACTTCGCCGGTTAGAGTTGCGTTGTATACTGGCGTATCGGAAAATCGGTACCTTTCTCGCTTCTCAGGATGGGTCTCACTTTATATGATATAATCGGTTCATTAACAACATTTACTCAGCTTTCATTATCACAACCTATCTATGTCCTACGACTTCAATTCATTCAAAAAAACCCTATCCGCAACAGAAGAGTGGCTAAAAAAAGAGTTTCAGCAGATCCGCACAGGACAGGCATCGCCAGCCATTCTAGATAGCGTCAAAGTAGACTCATATGGAACTATTATGGGCATCAAAGAAGTAGCGAGCGTCACTATCGAAGGGGCTCGCAGTATCCGTATAACACCTTGGGATGCCGCCCAGTCAAAAGAGATCGAGAAATCCATCAGTCTTGCAAATCTCGGTCTTTCTACTGCCGTAGATGACCAGGGCGTTCGTGTGACTTTCCCTGAGCTTACGGCTGACCGCCGTACCCAGATAGCCAAGCTCGCCAAGGATAAGCTCGAGGAAGGGAAGAAGCAGGTTCGACATAACCGCGATGCCATCATCAAAGATCTTCAGACAAAGGAGAAGGAAGGTGGGTATGGAAAAGATGAAATCTTCCGTCTGACAAAAGAAACTCAAAAGTTTGTGGACGACGCCAACAAAAAGCTCGACGAGATGTATACGAAGAAGGAAAAGGATATACTCAACTGACGACTCCGCGGCTGTACTTGCAATTTACTACTCAAATCTTCATACTTGATCCAACATGTTCACAGTAATTATTTTTATTCTCGTACTTGCCGTCCTTATATTTGTTCATGAATTGGGGCATTTCATTGCCGCCCGACTCTTTGGTATTCGAGTAGATGCCTTTGCCCTCGGTTTTGGACCAAAAGTTTTTTCATGGACACGTGGAGAGACAAAGTACGGACTCAACCTCATCCCATTTGGGGGATACGTAAAAATCTTTGGTGAAAACCCAGACGATGACTCTACTCACGGCCCAGATGCAAAGAGAAGTTTTGTACACAAAGCAAAGTGGAAGCAAATCATAGTCCTTGCGGCCGGCGTTTTTTTCAATTTTGTATTTGCATGGCTACTTTATGTCATCACCTTTGTCGGAGGAGTGACGGCCACCACCAGCGGGTTCGAACAATACGCTGATCGATTCCAAAACGAACGGGTCATGATCAGCTTTGTTTCTCCAGATTCACCTGCAGAAAAAGCCGGACTCAAACTTGGCGACATAATCAAAAATGTCGGCACTGCCAAGAGTATCGAGGAAATCCAGAGTACCGTGAACAACAGCAAAGGAAATCCCGTGGAGATAGATATAGCCAGAAAAGGGCAGGGCTCGCAGATCACAGTTTCTCCAACACAAGAACTGGTTGAAGGAAAGTATGCCATCGGTATTGCGATGGAGAATGTCGGTGACCTGAAGCTTCCTTTTTTTGCCGCAATAAAAGAGGGTACCAATTATTTTGGTGTGATGTTTTCAGGCACGGCAGGGGGACTCTGGGATTTCTTTAGTTCGATATTCAAGGGCACAGCCAACTTTTCCGAAGTTTCCGGACCAGTAGGTATTGCCACTATCGTCGGTGATTCTGCTCAACTGGGCATCGCATATCTCATGATGATCACGGCACTTATCTCTATAAATCTCGGCATTATTAACCTTGTACCATTCCCAGCACTCGACGGTGGCCGTATCTTCTTTATTATCATCGAATCTATCATTCGCCGCCGTATCCCTGCAAAATTTGCAAACACAGTCAACGCTGTCGGTTTTACGCTCCTGATGATCCTTATGGTTGTGGTAACTTATAAGGATGTGGTGAAACTGATTTGGTAACTATACTCAAGCTATTTATTCTTTGTATCATCTATACTTCAAAAATAATCCTACCCGTATCATTGAATAGCCTTGCAATTTCCTGTATCATTGCGGAATGAAACAATCAACCCTCTTCACCCGCACTCGCCGTGAAGCTCCAAAAGACGAAGTTGCAAAGAATGCCCAGCTTCTTATACGTGCAGGATTCATCCACAAAGAAATGGCTGGGGCATATTCTTTTTTACCACTGGGGTTGCGAACGCTAAATAAGATAGTCCAGATTATTCGTGAAGAGATGAACTCTATCGGTGGACAGGAGATCCACCTCACCGCTCTTCAGGAAAAGAAAATATGGGAAACCACCGGTCGCTGGGATGACGCGGTCGTAGACAACTGGTTCAAAACAGAACTCAAAAATGGCAGCAAAGTAGGCCTGGCTTTTACCCACGAAGAACCTCTCACAGCTCTGATGAAAGATCACATAAGCTCGTACAAGAATCTCCCTGCATCTGTCTATCAGTTCCAAACCAAGTTCCGCAACGAGGAACGTGCCAAATCGGGCATATTGCGTGGTCGCGAGTTCCTGATGAAAGATCTCTACTCATTCAATGCCGATGAAAAAACTCATCAGGAGTTTTACGAAAAAGCATCTGCGGCCTATGTGCGCATCTTTGATCGCTTGGGCTTGGGGGCACAGACATACAAAACTTTTGCTAGTGGCGGATCCTTTGCAAAATATTCTCATGAATTCCAAACCTTGACCGAAGCAGGCGAGGATACTATCTATGTTCATGAAGCAAAAAAGATTGCAGTCAATAAAGAGGTCTTGAACGACGAAGTCCTTACCGATCTTGGCATTGCCAGGTCTGACCTCGTCGAAAAGAAAGCCGTTGAGGTTGGTAACATCTTTAGTCTTGGGACACGTTTCTCTGATGCTTTCGGATTGAACTACAAAGACGAAGAAGGCAAGTCCAAGCCTGTTGTCATGGGAAGTTACGGTATCGGTCCTTCTCGTGTCATGGGTACTATCGCCGAAGTCTGGGCGGACGAGGCTGGTCTTATCTGGCCCGAGTCTGTGGCGCCATTCAATATTCATCTTATTGCTCTCTTTGATAAAGACGAAAAAGTGAAGAAGGCCGCCGAAGACCTGTATGCAAAATTGGCAAAAGCGGGCAAAGAAGTCCTCTATGACGACCGCAGTGTCAGTGCCGGTGAAAAGTTTTCGGATTCCGATCTCATTGGGATTCCCAAAAGGATTGTGATCAGTGCCAAAACTCTTGAGAATAGTTCTGTTGAAACAAAAGACCGTGCAACAGGGAAGGTGGAAGTGGTGAAGATTATGGAATTGTAAGGACAAGGAAAGACTTAGGCCTACAAACATAAGAAATAAAGCCATTATCCTCATAACAACCTAATCTTTTACTTTATTTGTCAATCCCTTCGAATTTGGGCCATGTGATAGAGTTGTGTCATCTATGGCTAAAGGAGACTTCACCAATAAAAAGAACAAATTTCTCAGCCGTTTTTCGAACGACATCGGTATCGATCTTGGAACAGCCAACACTCTCGTCTACGTCCGTGGCAAGGGTATCGTCGTCAACGAACCTTCAGTAGTTGCAGTCAATCAAAAGACCGGCCAAGTAGTCGCGGTAGGAATGGTCGCAAAAAATATGCTAGGAAGAACTCCTGCGCATATCACCGCAATACGACCACTAGTGGACGGTGTGATCTCTGATTTTGAAGTAACAGAGGAGATGCTTGCTAACCTCATGAATCGAGCTGGAGAGTACATGCCAAAAAAGATGCTTGGCCCTCGAGTAGTGGTCGGTGTTCCTTCGGGAGTAACCAACGTTGAGGTTCGCGCGGTCCGTGATGCAACAAAAAATGCCGGAGCTCGCGAAGTCTATATTATTGAGCAACCGATGGCGGGAGCGATCGGCATACGCTTGCCTGTACATGACCCAGTCGGCTCCATGATCATCGATATTGGCGGGGGGACAACCGATATCGCTGTGATTTCACTCGGTGGTATCGTTCGATCAAAGAATTTGAAGATAGCCGGCGATAAGCTCAATAACGATATTATTTCCTACATTCGTAACGAATTTAAGATTTTGATCGGTGAAACAACGGCGGAACATGTGAAAATGACTGTAGGAAACGTTATTTCAGGAGAACCTCTTGAGACAACTATCCGAGGGAGAGACCTTATTACTGGTTTACCACGCGAAGTTGTCATTACCGACTCCGACATCCGCGAGGCTATCGGTCAGTCCATAGACATACTGGTGGAGGCTTCGAAGGAAGTACTCGAAACCACTCCACCAGAGATACTTTCTGATGTCATGAAGCGCGGGGTTCATCTCGTTGGTGGTGGAGCATTGATCAAAGGTCTCAATATTTTGTTACAAGACGCACTAAAGATTCCTGTGACAGTGGCTGATGAACCATTGACCGCTATTGCCCGCGGGGCTGGTATCATCCTCGAGGACATCGACTATTATCGGTCTGTACTTATAGAAAGCGACGATGACATATCTTCAGCCACGTAACCCAAAGAGTAGAGTTTCAGGACTGCTCATCACCGCAGGCATCATCCTTATTATTGTAGTTGGGATACAATTTTTATTTCCTCACCTGATGCCTGGTTTTTTTACATCAATTACGCGACCATTCTGGCGTATGGAATTTGCCTTACAAAGCGGCTCGCTCAACTCTCCTGCATCTCTTCTTCTGCAAAAAGAGGAACTCAAACGGGAACTCGAGGCTGCTGACGTCCGACTCCAATCAGTAAAAGCTCTTGAGGCAGAAAATACAGAGCTCAAGACTACACTCGGCAGGGCAACGAGTACTCCTCGTATTTTGGCAGCTGTTCTCAGACGCCCGCCACTTGCTGCCTATGACGAACTCATCATAGATATTGGACGAGACTATGCCATAGCAAGCGGCACCGTAGTATATAGTCCCGAACGTATCCGCATCGGCACCATCACGGATGTTTTAGGTCAAACTTCAAGAGTAAAACTTCTTTCTTCACCTGGAGAGAGATATGAAGTACTGATAGGTTCGAACAAAGAGCCCGCCACTGCTGTAGGAAGAGGCGGGGGGCAATATGAAGCGAAGGTGCCTCAAGAATCTTTTATTTCCGAAGGAGATATGGTCATCAGTCCATCACTAAATGAAGCGCCCTTTGGCGTGGTTACTGCCAAAGTTTCAGACCCAGCAGAGCCATTTACCAAAATACTTTTTGCCCCAATGGTAAATATCTACAAGTTGAGGTGGGTGTTGGTAGATAAAATATAATACGAATCTACCCAGTAGGTGATCCTGCTGAATCACGAATAATCGCAATCCTAATGCCACGAATAATCACAAGGGTAATTATTGATCTACTGATGTTTCTCTGCGTTATGCAAGGCTGGTGGTTTGCTGCTCTGCCGCTTGGAATAGTGGGGGCACTGATGTTTCCTTTCTTTATTGAACTTGTCATAGCTGGTGTGGTCTATGATGCGCTTTTTGGATTTGCCGAGGGACAAGGGTTTGTGGGGTATGTGGGGACAGTTGTTTCGGTGGCGTTTATTTTTGTTGTAGTTTTTGTGAAAAAGATGATGAGGTAGGTAATCGAGAAACTGCCGATCGATTGCTGGAATGGAAAGTATCTGATATTGTATACATACAAAACGCCTTGGGAGTAATCCTTCAGGCAGATCACCTCAAAGAGGTGACAAATTATGGCCAGCCAGGGCTCGCCACTTCTCAATAAATCGAGAGGAGGGTAAATAAGGAGAAGCTAGCGGAGATTAATTTCGCTAGCTTTCTTCTTTAATTCTAAAAGGGCTTTAGGTTCAACGGTGGAAATCTTTTTTACTAATCGCTTTGCATCAAGATATCTCAATTGAGAAATATTTACTGATGCCTCCTTATCTAAGATCTTTCCAAGGGAGAATCGGTATTCATTACGTACAGGAGAAGTAGTAAGCGGTAACGCAAGAAATGAATAATGAATGTTGATTGTATTTCTTTAAAATAACAACTGGCCGCAAATATTGACCGCTTTTGCCATTTACTTCATGCCCAACATTTAATCCGAGATGTGCCCACCAAATTTCACCCATACGAAAATGCTGACAACTAGCTTTCTGGTCAATACGTTTCTTCCGCCTGTTCCATTCGTCGAAATTTTTGAGCATGCAGGAGTATATCATAAGGGGAGTAAAATATAGATAAAATCACAGTCATACCACAGAAAAACATTCCTTAGTCAATCCACCTGAGAAGTACTGTTATGCTACTATTCTCCCATGTCCTTCCTCTCTCGCAGAAACAGTCTCTTTTCTCGCCGCCGCGGTTTTCGCAAGAGCCGCGAGATAGCACCTGATGAAGTGATGCTCGATTCACACAACCTGCCCAACTACGATATCGACCAGTTCGAAGGGCGACTAGAGAGTCCCATTTCACGTACTGCACTTTTTGGTATTGCCGGGCTTATGACACTTATTTTGCTTGTTTTTATTTTTCAGTCAGGGAAGATGCAGATCGTGCACGGAGAAGAGTATTCGGCACGCAGTGAAAAGAATATTCTTCGCCCCGTTCCGCTCTTTGCAGGACGAGGAGTGATAAGTGACCGCAATGGGATACCTCTTATCTGGAATGCTCCGAGCGAAAGTGATATTTCTCATCGCGCATATGCCACCACTACTGGCCTTGCTCACATTCTTGGCTATGTGCAGTATCCAAGTAAGGATAAAAATGGTTTTTACTATCAGGCCGATTTCGAAGGAGTAAGCGGTATCGAAAAATATCTAAATACCGAGCTACAAGGAACCAACGGCTCACAACTTATTGAAGTTGACGCACATGGCCATATCATTTCAGAAAACACTGTTCGGGCCCCAGGGCAAGGTAAAAATGAGATACTTTCTATAGACAGCCGTATCCAAAGTGCTCTATATCACAATATTGCCGATATCGCCGAACGAGTAGGTTTTGCTGGAGGAGCCGGAGTGATCATGGACGTCACAAATGGCGAGATCGTTGCTCTCACGAGTTACCCAGAATACAGCTCTCAAGTTATGTCAGACCGTACCGAAACCGCAAAGATCCGAGCACTTCTTACAGATAGCCGCCAACCATTTTTGAACCGCGCCACAGACGGTCTCTATACACCTGGTTCCATCGTCAAACCATACGTGGCGTTGGGTGCACTGAATGAAAAGATCATTGACCCTACAACTGTTTTGGTGACTACAGGTTCGATTTCCATCCCAAATCCTTACGATGATACGAAAAGTACACTCTTTCGTGACTGGAAAAACCAAGGTTCTATCAACATGCGTCAAGCTATTGCCGCCTCATCTGACGTCTATTTCTATACAGTCGGCGGGGGATACAAGGACCAAAAAGGACTGGGTATTCTCGGTATAGACAAATACCTTCGGCTTTTTGGTTTTGGTTCTGTCGATTCCGATTCTCCTCTGATGTCGAAGGCTGGAACTATTCCTACGCCCGATTGGAAGAAGAAAACATTCAATGAAAACTGGTACTTGGGGGACACATATCACACCGCTATCGGTCAGTATGGTTTCCAGGTGACTCTGGTACAGATCGTCCGCGCAGTGGCCGCCATAGCGAATGGAGGGATGCTGATGAAGCCAACCCTGATCAGAGGAGAGGCCTCGCGCGTAGATTCGACTATAGATATTCCTCAAAAATATTTTAATATTGTATGCGAAGGTATGCGCATGAGTGTTCAAGGAGGAACTAGCAAAGCCCTAGATGTGCCTTACATCGCCATCGGAGGCAAGTCAGGTACAGCCGAGCTTGGGGTCGCCAAAGACAAGGTCAACTCCTGGATCACGGGCTTCTTTCCATATGACAACCCAAAATATGCATTTGTAGTTATGCTCGAAAACGGCTCGGTCCACAACCTTATTGGTGCAGCTGCGGCTATGAGGCAGCAACTAGACTGGATGAATATAAATTCCCCTGAATACTTCAAATAGCCCACAGATTGTGCTACACTTAGACCCTACAACGTCTTAGCAACCTTAAGCTGATATTCTTTATCATGGATACCGAAACCCAATACCTTACGAAGGAAAAATTTTCCGAATTGGAAAAAGAGCTAGCCTACCTCAAGTCAGATCGTAGAAAAGAAGTCGCGGAGCACCTCGAGTATGCAAAAAGGCTTGGGGATCTTTCTGAAAACGCAGAGTACCACCAAGCCCGCGAAGAACAGGCAGAAGTAGAAGACCGCATCAGTCGTCTCGAAAATCTCCTCAAGACCGCCCAGGTCCTGGAGAAGGGTTCAAGTGATCTTGTACGAGTAGGTTCAACTATTCGCGTGGAAAAAGAGGGTGACAACAAATCCATGCTCTACACCATTGTCGGATCAGAAGAGGCCGATATGGCGTTGGGAAAGATCTCAAACCTCTCGCCTATCGGTTCTTCTTTGCTTGGTCACAAGGAGGGTGATCTGGTAAGCGTCACCACCCCAAAAGGAACTACAAAGTATAGGATTGCAATAATAAAGTAATCTCCATAATTTCCATCCATGGCTTCACTCGATGAACTTCGTGCCATTAGACTTCAGAAGCTTGAACTGCTAAAGAAAGCTGGCATGGATCCATATCCATCAAAGGTTCCTCGGACTTTTTGCTTGGCTGATTCACGAAAGAACTTTGCAGAATACGAGGAGGGCAAGGGCGGATCTCGTGCAGGACAACCCGTCTCTATCACCGGGCGTATCATAGCCATTCGTGGTCAAGGAGCGATTCTCTTTCTCGTACTCGATGACGGCAAGGCTACATTCCAGGCCGTAGTCAAGAAGGACACTCTGGCACCAGAGCTTTTCGATCTACTTACGCAGGCAGTCGATATTGGCGACATTATCAGTCTGACAGGCACATTTTTTATAACTCAACGAGGCGAGCAGAGCATCTTGGTTACTTCATGGACTATGGCAGCAAAGGCCCTCCTTCCTCTGCCAGAAAAATGGCACGGGCTCCAAGATCCGGACGAGAAACTGCGCAAAAGGTATTTGGATTTTATTATGGATCCAGAAAGTAGGGAGATTTTCAAGAAGAAGGCAAAGTTTTGGAAGAAAACTCGTGAGATTTTGGAGAAGGAAGGTTTTCTCGAAGTTGAAACACCGACATTAGAAACAACTACCGGTGGCGCAGAAGCAACTCCTTTTAAGACGCATCATAATGATTATGATCTTGATGTGTATCTACGCATTTCTGTGGGAGAGTTGTGGCAAAAGAGATTACTTGCAGCCGGTTTTCCTCGTACGTTTGAGATAGGTAGACTTTACCGTAATGAAGGCACTAGTCCGGAGCATGCCCAGGAGTTCACAAATCTTGAATTTTACGCATCTTACATGTCTTTTGATGAAGGAATTACTTTTACTGAAAAAATGATCAAAGAAGTCGTGCTGGAAACTTTTGGAACTATGACTTTTGAAACACGGGGAGTGAAGTTTGATCTTTCCAACGAATGGCCTCGTATTGATTATACAGAAACAATTGAGAAGATGACGGGCCTCAACGTACTAAAGTCTACTGAAAAAGACATGGAAATGAAGCTTAAAGATCTGAAGGTGGAGTTTGAAGGAGCAAATAGAGAAAGGTTAACCGATACTCTTTGGAAATACTGCCGCAAGCAAATCGATGGTCCTGCCTGGCTCATCAATCACCCCAAATTGGTCTCACCACTTTCAAAAGTCAACCCGAATAATCCGGAGACAACTTTACGTGTCCAATTACTTCTCGCTGGAGCAGAGATGACAAACGGCTTTTCAGAGCTAAACGATCCCATCGATCAACGAGCCCGTTTTGACGTCCAAAAGCAACTAGTAGAAAAGGGGGACACTGAGGCAATGATGGCAGATTGGGAGTTTGTAGAAATGCTTGAGCATGCCATGCCTCCAGCCTTTGGTTTTGCATATGGAGATCGTCTCTTTGCAGTCCTTGCAGGAAAACCTCTTCGCGAGACTCAGATGTTTCCTCTGATGAAACCGAGGAAGGACTAGGGGGGTGTCTCATTGACAGATATCAATAAATAATTGTAATCTACTCACAGACCGACAAATACACGGAGTATTTGACGGCTTACGAAGGAGACTAAATGAGAATTTTTTTCCAAAAGAGGCACCTTGCCGCACTGACTCTTCTTGAACTTCTCGGGCTGATCGGGATCATGGCTGTACTATCTATCTTTACAGCGCCGGCACTCCTGGGACCACCAAAGTTCAAACGACGTCAGACTCCAATCAAGAGAACATCGCAAACTCCACCACCAGCAATGTCTCCGGAGGACGCGTCTCGATTCGACCAGCGGATCCGGGACTACCACCCTGTACCCATAGCTCCAGCGCCACCATAGCGGTTGGCGCTTTTTTTTCTAAGAAAGTCGGAAGGGGGGCATGGTCATTTTCGACATACTTATCCACCACTTATCCCCACACTATTCTTTACTGTACGTGTCAAAGTGGGGTAAAATATCCATCAAGTGGGATGAAGTGGTATACGCTAGAAACGTATACACAAAGGTCGAAACCAAACACCAGTCCCACGAACACAAAACATATGATAATCGGAGAGTACCGGCACACTATCGACGACAAGAACCGCCTCTCTCTTCCCGCAAAGTTCCGACAGGAAATGGGGAAGAAGGTGGTCATCACTCCGGGACTCGATTCTTGCCTCTTCATCTTCACGGTGAAGCAGTGGGAAAAGATCTCAGAGCGCTTGTCGATGTCGGAATCTTCGATGCTGCAGGCCGACAACCGCAGCTTCAACCGCTATCTCCTCGGAGGAGCCGTTGAAGCTGAGGTAGACGCCGCAGGACGTATGTTACTACCGGAGCACTTGCGAGAACGAGCAAAGCTGAAGAACAAAGTTGTCTTCATCGGGGTCCGCGATCGTGTAGAGCTTTGGGATGAAAATGTGTGGAATGAGTACCGCCTTGAAGTCGAGCACAAAGCCGATGCCCTGGCGGAGAAATTGGGAAGTGCAGGAATGATTTAGGTATATGCCAAGTATTCACGTACCGGTTCTTTTAAAAGAAGTCCTTTGTGGGCTCAAATTAGAAGAAAAACAGAAAGAAGAAGGAACGCAAACTTTGATCTATCTCGACGGCACACTTGGCGGGGCGGGTCACGCCAAGGCAGTTGCCGAGGCATTGAAGGGTAAATTGATCGTCGTAGGCTTGGATAGAAATAAACAGGCTATAGAAGAAGCAAGGGTAGGTCTTGCGGACAAAGCAGAGAAACTGATCCTTGAAGTCGAAAGTTTCAGAAATTTGGACAAAGTCCTCGAGAAACACGGTATTACGAAAGTTGATCGTATTCTCCTTGATCTCGGACTCTCATCAGATGAACTCGACAACTCTGGAAGGGGATTCTCATTTCAAAGAGATGAACCTTTGCTTATGACTATGGGGGATCCGGATACTTACCCATTTACGGCAAAGACGATTGTGAACGATTGGGATGAAGAAGTGATCGCTGACATCATCTTTGGTTACGGAGAAGAGAGGTTTGCGAGAAGAATAGCTCGAGCCATCATCGTCTATCGCGACAAAAAGGCCATCGAGACGACTCATGAACTTGCAGAGATCATCAAAAGCTCGGTTCCGGGATTTTACAGAAGGGGAAAGATTCATCCAGCTACCAGAACATTCCAGGCATTACGAATTGCAGTCAACGAAGAACTAAATGCTCTGAGAGAAGGACTGGCGAAGGGATATGAAAGGCTGAATCAGAGAGGTGTGATGGCTGTTATTTCATTTCACAGCCTCGAAGACAGGATCGTCAAAGAATTTTATAAAGAAAAAATGGCTTCTGACAGCGCGATGATCAGTAAAAAGCCAATCCGAGCTACAGATGAAGAGATTTTACATAATCCACGAGCCCGCAGTGCACGATTGAGAATACTGGAGAAGAGATAGACGGGAGAGATAAACGGCAGTACAGATAAAATCACATAAATAATACATGAGAAATACAGGAACAATGACATATAGAACATCACTATATGGTAGCGAAAGATCATACAGCCGTACTTACGGGATGGCTAGAGTGGCTAAGGGTCTAGCAAATATTATTTCTCAGAGAGAATTTCGTATGAGAGCATTTCAGGTTCTTATTGCAACCTGCGCAGTCACAGGTATGTTTTATGCTATTAACCTTTACTCGGTTATCTCCAGTACAGTCGCCCTCCAACACCTTGGAACAGAGTCTCGTACGCTTACAGGGCAGATTGAGACATTGGACAGCCAGTATCTCAAACTTTCAAGCGCAATCACTCCAGACACTCTCGATGCCTACGGTCTCAAAAAAGGCGAGGTGAGCTTCTTTATTTCTCGTTCAGATTCACTCGGCCGCGTAGCCCTAGGCGGACATGAACTCTAAGCAACGATTACGAACTCGCATCATTCTTATTTGCCTCCTTATTGCAGCGGGAGGCCTGGGATCGTCACTCTACTGGACTCAGGTGGTCAAAGGGGCGACATATACTGCTCGTGCTGATAAACAATATGAAAAGCCGCAGGCCACACTGTTCGACCGTGGCACTATTTTCTTTGAAGCAAAAGATGGCACACGTGCTGCTGCGGCGACTGTAGCGAGTGGGTATCTGATCTTTCTTAACCCAAAAACCATCATAGACGCCGAGGCAGTCTATGAGGCACTTTCTCATTACATCAAGATTGATAAGGAAGAATTTTTACGTAAGGCCGGAAAGAGAGATGATCCTTATGAAGAATTGCTCCACCGTGTCCCAGCAGAAACAGCCGAGTCTATCCGCGGACTTAGTATCAAGGGTGTAGGAGTATCCAAGGAATCCTGGCGTAGCTATCCAGGTGATGAGCTCGCTACCCATGCCCTTGGCATTATAGGAGAGAGCAAGGATGGAACCGTAGAGGGCCGCTACGGACTGGAACGCTCCTATGAAGATGTTCTCAAACGCTCGCAGGCTTCCAGTGGCGCAGACCTCTTCGCTGGACTCTTCGGCAATATCCGTGAATCAGTCTTCGGTACGAGTAAATCAGCTTCTGGATCTATCATTACCACCATCGAACCGACAGTCGAGAAATATCTGGAAAAGACACTAAAACAGACTGCTGATATATGGAAGCCGGACGAGATCGGGGCAGTCATTATAGACCCACAAACTGGAGAGATTGTTGCCATGTCCTCATTGCCATCATATAACCCGAATGATATCTCAGACGTCAAGGACCCAGTAATATTTTCAAATCCGCTCGTCGAACACGTCTATGAAATGGGATCTATCATGAAACCGATCACTATGGCTGTGGGATTGGACACTGGAGCCATCACCCCAACTTCAACATATGACGACACTGGAACAATGACTCTCAATACAAAAAAGATATCAAACTACGACGGCGTGGCTCGAGGTGTAGTGAAAGTTCAGGAGATTTTGAGCCAGTCACTCAACGTCGGTGCGGCCACTATCGCCCTCAAAGTAGGCAGGACTGATTTTGTGAAATATTTTAGTAGCTTCGGCCTCGGCGGTAAAACTGGTATTGACCAGCCAAATGAAGCATCAGGACTGATCGGTAATCTGGAAAGGGGTCAGGATATCGAGATCGCCACAGCAGCATACGGTCAAGGAATTGCCGTTTCGCCTGTTGCTATGGCACGATCATTGTCGGTGCTTGCAAACGGCGGACACCTCATCGTGCCGCATCTAGTCAAAGGTATTGAGTATACAGATGGTACGTCAAAGAAAATAGCGCCACCAGAAGGTGACCTAATACTCAAAAAAGATACCACTGATGAGGTCACACGCATGCTTGTGACGGTGGTAGATACTGCCCTGCGTAAAGGTGCACTCAAAAATAACCACTACAGTATCGCCGCAAAGACTGGTACGGCACAGATTCCAGATCCGGTAAATAAAGGTTACTATACAGACCGGTACTTGCACTCGTTCTTCGGGTATTTCCCTGCATATAACCCGAAGTATCTAGTGTTCATGTACCAGACTCATCCCAAGGGGGCCCAGTTTGCCTCCGAAACATTGGCTGAACCATTTAGTGAAATTTCCAAGTTTTTGATAGACTATTACAACATTCCGCCGGATAGGTGATTGAAGCACTGAGCAGGTCCTTCAGGGATCAGGAAAGTCCCTCGGGGCACGAGTCGAGGCCTGCTGACCTCGCCCTCCATCTCAGTCGCCTTCGCTCCTTCCGATAGTCCCCTCGGAATCTTTCCTGATCCATTCGTCCTTCCCATACTCTGGTCACCAACCACCTACCCACCACTATGCAACTCATAAAGAAAATTGTCATATTCGTACTAACCCTCGAAGCGAGGCTTATTTTGGCCAAGTACAAGCCGACCATCATCGCTGTTACTGGGAGTGTGGGGAAGACATCGACCAAAGATGCTATTTATACAGTCGTCAAAAATGGCGGTGGCTATGTCCGCAAAAGTGAAAAGAGTTTGAATAGCGATATCGGCCTTCCCCTCACCATCATTGGCATACCCACAGCCTGGAGAAGTATCGAGGGCTGGGTGTCCAATATTTTCAGAGGACTGGACCTTATAATGAGCCCGCATAATTATCCAGATACTCTTGTCCTCGAGGTTGGCGCAGACCATCCAGGAGACATTCGTAAACCCGCTCGATGGCTCAAGCCTCATATCGCAATCATCACCCGCATCAGTATGACTCCAGTGCATGTGGAATTTTTCCATTCACCCGAAGAAGTCTTCGAAGAAAAAGCATCACTGGCAGAATCTGTCAGGAAAGGGGGAACGGTTATTCTCTTTGCCGATGATGAAAAAATACTAACTATTGGCGAACGACTAAAGGGAGGGGAGGTGAATATTCTTTGCTTTGGTACTTCAACGACTGCTGATGTCCGCGCTTCCGAATACGCCCCAACCTATGAAAATAACGCCCCCTCAGGATTTGCATTCAAAGTAGAGGGAGAAGGGATGTCAGGAAATGTGCAGGTGCGGGGTATTATAGGTACTACGTCTGTTTACCCACTCCTTGCCGCGGCTACAGTCGGTAAAGTTCGTGGTATGAGCAGTGAAAAAATAATCTCTTCGCTTTCTGAATACATCGCTCCGCCAGGCCGTATGAATATTATTCCTGGTATCAATAATTCCACTATTATTGACGACACCTACAACTCTTCACCTGACGCTGTCGAGTCTGCCCTCGCCACCATGAAGAGTCTTACCATCAAAGGTGTTCGTATGGCGGCCCTCGGAGATATGATGGAGCTCGGAAAATACTCTCCAGATGAGCATCGCAAAGCCGGAGCTCTAGCCGCTAAGTCTGTAAAACAACTCATCACAGTTGGCCCTCGTTCGCGCTCTGGTACGGCAGAGGAGGCTATGAAATCTGGTCTGCCTGTAGGAGCCGTACACTCGTTCACCACTGCCCTCGAAGCAGTACCGCGACTTACAGCCCTCATCAGATCGGGAGATATCATCCTGATCAAAGGCTCTCAATCTATGCGCATGGAACGCCTAGTCAAGGCACTCATGCGAGAACCTGGCAAAGCAGACAAGCTCTTGGTACGGCAGGAGAAAGAGTGGTTGGAGAAACAGTGAAGAGTCCAAAGTGCAAAGTGAAAAGTTGTGTGATATTCTCACTTATGTTCCAACTTTGCATTTTGAACTTGCAACTTTGAACTAACTTGGCCCTATCGTCTATCGGTTAGGACGTCGCCTTCTCAAGGCGAAAAGCGGGGTTCGATTCCCCGTAGGGCTACAAACAAGCTTGACAAAATAGATTCGACTATGTTATTCTCATGGACAAGAAAGCGTTGTCGAATTTTCTTGCACTATTCATCATCAAACATATTCCATGAAAGGAACAATCAAGACCCTCGTTTCTGATAAAGGATTTGGATTCATCTCTCGCGAAGGCGAGACGAAGGACCTCTTCTTTCACTCAAACGATTTGTCAGGTGTTTCATTTGCCGAGCTACATGTCGGCGATGTTGTCACCTTCGAGGTAGTCGATGGCCAAAAGGGCCCGAATGCCAAGAACGTAGCACGCGGTTAATACCGTCTGCTCGCAAAAACATCCCACTTCGGTGGGGTGTTTTTGTTTGCATCAACAAACCGGCACCACCCATCATTTCAAACGTGAGTGCTATGAATTGTCCTAGGTGTGATAGAATTAACCGCATGAAGCAATCTCGCTTTGATAACTTCTCAGATGGTATCTTCGCCATCATCCTCACACTCCTTGCCTTTGAGCTCCGCGTTCCCACACTGAGCGGGATAGTAAGCGAACAGCAGATCATCCTGGCACTCATAGATATCAGTCCTGTTATTGTGAGCTTCATCCTCAGTTTCGCACTCATATATACGTATTGGCGGGCACATCATTTTATCGCCACAGTCTATGCAAAAAATATCGATAGACGTCTGACCAGTATCAACGCTTTCTTTTTCTTCTTTATCTGTCTTATTCCATTCTCCACCCGACTTCTCGGGGAATATGGCTACACAGAAACTGCTATCTGGGTCTATGGACTCAATATTGCTTTCATCAGCCTTTCACTCATATGGATGCGCTGGCATGTATTTTCTTCTGGCAATATCGACCACGCACGAGTCTCCGAAGAAGAACTCAAAAGGGGACATCTACGATTGCTCCTGCCACTTATCGCCGTTGTCATCGCTATTGCCGTTAGTTATATAAATACACGTTATTCATTTGCATTCTTTGTCTTTGCAATTCTTTTCAATATCGTGCCGGGTAGTATGTCAGTAGCCACTCATGTTATCGAAACTGTTCAGGATAAGGTATCTGGGATGGGGAAGTAGGTCTGCGCATAAAAAGTTTCGCCCCGACACTATCTGCATAGCGCGGGGCGAGGGTGATCGGAAGAGCTATCAGTCAATCGCGTGGAACAACTGGCTCTGACAAGCAGAGAATCCGACGAACTGTCGCCGGAACCTCATGTTTGTATTGCACCTCATCGGTGCAACCAAGACTCATTTGAAGTCTGCGGGTGTGCGGGTTGCTAGATGCAGCAACCACCGGACCGTCGTACGATCGCTTAATGTGGCGAAGGGCGATCTGAAAATCGCCGGCGGCGCCGTAGTCACCATCCATCACGATGATGTCTGGGGGCGGCGACATGGAATCGAACTTCTCGATTGCGTCATTGCCGCCTACTGCGCAGATCGCTTCGATTCCGGACCGCAGAAGGTGAAACCCCCACATGTCCAAATGTTCTGGTTCGTCCTCAATTAAAAGAACTATTCTTCTCACAGGTTTCCTTTCGTTTTTGAATTGTTGTACTTTCTGATTAACTATTGTATTATAGCACGTATCAACCACTGGGTCAATATCCTTATTAGTAAGAAGGTATATAATACAAACATATGACAAAAACAGGCCCAAAATACAGCGTTATAGCGGTTGTTACATTACTCTTACTCATAAGCGGCGTTTTTCATTCAGTTGTTCATGCTCAGGTTTACACACCATACGCCGCTGGTTATTCTGACCCGTATGCCGCTTCTTATTATAGTGCTTACACTGGATATGCTGGCGGAGCATACTCACAATATCAGTACCCCTCGTATTCATATCCTACTTATTACTCGAACAACTATAGCTACCCTTCGACATACAGTCAGTCATATCCTGCATACAACAACGGTTGGACATCATCCTACAGTCAACCGACGTATTCACAGTATCAATATCCTCAATATCAAAACCAATACCAGACTCCGTCATATCAGTACCAGTATCCGTCATACCCATACCCGACATATCAGTATCCTCAGTCTTACGATCTTCCACTGACCGTAAGTTGTGCACCAACTCTTTCTACGATCGAAGTTGGTAATCCTGTTACCTGGTCTGCGAGTGCATACGGCGGAGTGGGGAGCTCGCCTTATAGCTCGGGACATAACTACACCTTTGCCTGGACCGGAGAGAGTATAGTCCCTCGCAACGCAAATCTCGCTACTGCCTACTACCTCTCACCTGGAGTAAAGACCGCAACAGTTACTGTCTACTCCGATGGTCAGACCGCAACGCAAAACTGTGGCACAGTCTTTGTTAGTGGCCGATACATTCCATCACTCTGGGGAGCGTACTAACTATATTACTACAACCCCTTCACTCTCTCGATCACGAAACTCTTTTCACCATTTCGGGTATTGACTGTTGCTTTCATTGCCAAACATTTGTCTTGGAGAATAAGTGCTTTGTATTCTTTGTATGCGCGGGGGAAGACCACGGCCTCAGATGAGCCCGAGAAATCGGCGACAGTGATGAAAGCCATGGTTTCATTATTTTTCGTTTGTACCAGGCGCACTTCGTTGATAATACCGGCGACAATAACAGACGCGCCGTCTTTGATCTCGGCCAAGGCCTTTTTTATATTCATATCTTTCTTTGTAATGATGTCGCGATAACGATCGAGTGGGTGGCCAGAGATATACAAACCGAGAAGCTCCTTTTCCCAAGCAAGTTTGTCCTTCTGCTCGGCCACAGGAGCATCAACCAATTTTAAGGTAGGCACTGATGAAGTGTCTGCCATCATGCCGAAAAGCGAATCTTGATCTGTGTGCTTGTCTCCGCTCTCTCGATTGTATTCCTGCATCAAGTCCATGTTAGCAAGCATCACTCCGCGATCCACTCCAAAACAATCCATAGCTCCGGATTTGATGAGGGCTTCCAAGGATTTCTTGTTGAGGTTTCGATCCTTGACCCGGTCGAGAAAGTCCGCCAGAGACGTGTACTTGCCACCCTTTTTGCGCTCGTCAATAATCGCTGTCGAGACGCCCTGACCAAAGTTCTTGATAGTCACCAGACCGAAGCGGATACGATAGGTAGCGCGGCGGTGTGTTGATGTAGAATCATCCCCCTCAGGGTGAATATTCTGAGGACTCTCTTTGATAACTGTAAACTGACTGTAACTTTCATTTACATCTGGTGCCAAAACAGGAATGTCCATACGTTTACATTCGACGATCGTCTCGGCGATCCTGTCAGTATCGCCAGAATCAGCAGAAAGCACTGCTGACAAATATATTTCCGGATAGTGAGCTTTGAGATACGCTGTGATGTAAGCTACGCGACCATAGGAAACCGAGTGAGCCTTGTTGAAACCATAGGCAGCGAATGGCTCTATCCATTTCCAGATTTCCTTTGCTTTCTTTTCTGACCACTTGCTATGAGTGATACAACCCTTGATGAATTTTTCCTTCTGCTTGGCCATTTCCTCGGGGATTTTCTTTCCCACAGCTTTGCGGAATTTGTCTACTTCGATCCAGCTATATCCAGCGAGGTCATGTGCCATCATTAGCAGATCGTCCTGATAAACAAGCACGCCGTAGGTCTTTTTGAGAATACGCTCAAGTGCCGGATCAAGATATTTGATCAATGAAGAGTCATGCTTACGAGCGATGTATTCTGGGATAAACTGAATAGGACCTGGACGATACAATGCAACCATAGCATTGATATCATGGATAGTAGTAGGTTTGAGTTCCTTGAGAAACCTCGTCATACCGTCGCCGTTCAACTGAAAGAGGTCAGATGTTTCGCCGCGCGCAAGCATCTCAAAAGTCTGAGTGTCATTGACTGGAAGATTGTCGACGTCTACGTTGATACCATCGATCTTGCTTACGCGGGCAACAGTGTCGGCGATGATGGACAAGTTTTTTAGTCCCAAGAAGTCGAACTTCAGAAGTCCAGCTTCTTCGATGGAGTACATATCGTACTGAGTAATAACCTTACCTTCTCCCTTGGGATCGAACTGTAGTGGAGTAAAGTCGGTAAGGGCTGTAGGGGAAACGACTACACCTGCGGCATGAACACCGATGTGACGTGCACAACCCTCGATCTTCTTTGCCATATCGATGATCCGGCGTGTGTCTGGTTCATTTTGATATATAGAACGGAGTTCGGTAACTTCCTCGAGCGCGCGGTCTATGGTCATAGGGAATCCTTGTGCACCCATGGGAATGAGTTTGGAGATACGATCACCGACTTCATAGGGGAATCCCATAGCTCGCGCAACATCGCGAACAGATCCGCGGGCCATCATTGTGCCGAAGGTTCCGATCTGGGCAACTTTGTCTGCACCATATTTCTGACGAACATAGTCGATAACCTCATCACGACGATCGTCGGCATAGTCCATGTCGATATCTGGAGCCGAAGGGCGATCTGGGTTGAGAAAGCGCTCGAAGGGAATCTCGTACTCGAGCGGATCGATATTGGTTATGCCAGCAAGATAGGTCACCATAGATCCGGAGACGGAACCGCGAATGTTGGACAGGATGCCGTTTTCGCGTGCAAAGCGTAGCATGTCGGCCACAACCAAAAAGTAGGGGGAATAACCTTTGTCTTTGATAACTTTGAGCTCATAGTCAGCGCGAGCAACAATCTCTGCTGTCTTCTCGACATTTCTCCGAGCAAATCCTTCATAGACAACGTGACGCAACTCCTCATCTGGAGTCTTGCCGCTTTCGATCACAAGGCCAGGGAAGACCCATTTGCCCAATTCTAGATCGAGGTTGCAGAGATCGGCGATCTTTGCAGAATTTTCTATAGCCTCAGGCATATCGCGGAACATCTCTTCGGCACGTTCTGCTGAAATAAATGAAAAATCATCCTCGTCGTTCTCGGCCACTCGCTCGGACCCGTCGCCGTGTGAATTTACACGAACCAATGTCTCTCGCGCAAAGCGATCTTCCGGTTTGAGATAATAAACATCGTGCGCCGCTACAATGGGAATATTCTCTGCCTTGGCAAACTCTGCCAGGACTTTCATCGAGGATTCATGTCCATCGATCTCCGGGTGTCGTGTGATCTCGATATAAAATCTATCTCCATATACTTTTTTATAAAACGCCGCCCACTCGCGTGCCTTGTCGGGATTGCGACCTTTCACCGCCTGTGCAATCTCGCCAGAAAATGACGGGCTGATAGCGATCAGACCCTGTGCGTGCTCCTGGATAAGCTCGCGGTCAAGGCGAGGCTTGTAATAGAAACCTTCGAGATGAGATCGTGTGACCAACTTGACCAGATTTCTGTAACCCACTTCGTTCATCGCTAGAAGTACCAGACGAGTGCGGCGACTATCGACACCGGCCTGTACGTCTTTTCGAGTACGCGCCGCCACGTAGAAATCTACACCGAGAATTGGTTTTATTTCTTTCTTTTTGCATGCCGAATAGAACTCGATGGCTCCGTAGAGATTGCCGTTATCAGTGAGCGCTAGACTGGTCATCCCGAGCTTTTTTGCCTCTCCAACGAGCTGGTCTATCTTGGGCAGGGCAGCAAGCAGGGAATAGTGAGAGTGGGTATGGAGGTGGGTAAAGCGGCTAGACATAGTTAGAGTATATCAAACATAGACAAAAGGCGTAGATTGTACGATAAATGTATTTCGGAGCATGCCCCTTGACATATTTCTATATTGTGCTAGAAATACACCAGGTTTGCTATTTGTTCGGTTTATAAGGATGCCTTGAGGTATTCTACGAAAAAGTGGCAAAAAAGGGGAGTTAAAAGCTGAATATGAAAAAGTTGTTGTTAGCCCTATGTGGGCTTCTAGTCATCGTGTCCGCACCGGTTCATGCCGCAACGGAAAGTCTGTACAATGCACGTATCTGGGCAGTTCCCGGCTACGTCCGCGCCAACACAAACGCATTCGAGCAGTGGTCAACCAATCTGTTGAGCGAGCTCCTGCTTACCGATGGGTTCTCGAACAAGTTTGGCCACGCTCTGGCCTCAACCAATGTGATGCAGCCGACGAGTACCCCAACCAACATGGGCATCTGGTATATCGCTCACATCGCGGCGAAGTCGCCGGCGCACCGATTCCGCTTGTCTAACATGAAGGCGGTCATCCGTACATCGGACCCCGGCAATATACTGAGGAGCACCAACGAGCTCAATGCAGCAAACGTAACCTTCACCAAGCGGGTGATAGGCATTCAGTGGAATGGTGCACCCCGTAGTGCGGACCGTATTCTCGACTCACAAGGCGATGGAAACCTTGCCGACGTAGATGTCGACGAAGCTATGGTTCTGATGATCCAGAGCAAATACTTCAACCACGCAAGCCAGGAAGACCGGGATGCTATCAATGCATTCATTTACGGTTTTCCCAACTGGCAAGAGACCTGCACGATCGCACTCAACGGCGACGGTGGAGTACTGGCAAGCGCAGTCAAGACGCTCGAGACGAAGCGGACGCCGCTTCTTCCGATCATCAACCTGACGGCGAACGCGACGGACGTGACCATCGGACTCAACCTCGAAGGTTTGAACAGCGTTCTGCTTTACACTCGACCGAAGGTGACTGCCAAGTGGCAGCTACTCTCGACTGGTAACGCCGGCGACACCTTCACTCGCCCAGCAGGTGACCAAGGTTACTACCAAGCCTTCCTGCAGTAAGGCAACTGATTGGTAATTCTCACAATGCGCCCGCTTCTCTGGAAGTGGGCGCTTTTTCTTATATACTCTTGACTTCTACACTCAAAAGTAGTAGGGTTTGCTGGTCTAAGAATACAAGACATTATTTATCAGAAATAAGCAAATATATGACAAATTCATTCATAAATAAGGCAATTGCGGCTATTTTCGTACTTGCCATACTGGTTATCCCAGCAACACGCGCGCACGCACTCGAAATTGATGGCGGCAACACTGGCGGACAGGATGTAAACACATCCTCAGGCTCTGGATCAAATCTTACGATAGATGGTGGCAACACTGGCGGACAGGATGTAACACCTCCTTCCGATGGCACACCTCCAGGTGGCAATCCTGGCAATACCGGCAGTATCGGTGGTGGATCTAGCTTTAGTTCAGGTGGTAGTTCAGGAGGTTCTGCACTCATCTCCGGTACCATCCCTATGGGCACATCTACGCTTTCCAACTCATGCCCACTTATTTCGTCAACCATACTTCGCCGTGGTGGAAATAATAACCAGGCAGAAGTAGCAAAACTCCAGGCCTATCTCAAGACTTCGGAAAGTATGGATGTATCCGTTACTGGAACTTTCGACATCCAGACCGAACTTGCAGTTCGCACTTTCCAGAAAAAGTATACTTCTGACATTCTCCTCCCATGGGGCGGAACAAAGACTTCAGGAATCGTCTACATCACTACTTCCAAGAAGATCAACCAGCTCGCATGCGCGCAACCTATCGTCCTGAGTGCCGCAGACTTGGTTATCATCAACAATTTCCGCGCCCGTCTTGATTCTACTTCTAACGATACAGCATTTACTGATTCCTTGAATGTTTCTGTTATCGGTACGACAAGTACCCCAACAGCAACGTCAACTGGTAATATCTTTGGATCAGTTGATGAAAATAGCAATGTTGCAGACGCCGCAGACGCTTCGATAGCGTCTCGCTTCTGGAACTACATCGTAAATCTTTTCCGTTAATTCTCTTCTCACAGGTATACATTCCTGTAAGTATAAAAAATCCCTCACGCGAGGGATTTTTTGTTACTGCACAAAAGAACCGCCCTAAGAAGCTAGACGTTTCGTCCCTTCTGCCTTGAGTGGCCGATCAACGACTTTTCCATGAAGGGCTCCCGCGAGAGCAATCATCAGAGCATTGTCGCCAGAGGTGTGGGTCGACGGGAGATATACGGGGACTGAGTACTCTTTACCTATATTTTTGAAACTCTCTCGAAGCATGCTGTTGGCACTGACACCACCACCTACGATCACCGATTGGGCACCTACTGATTCTATAGCTCCTCGTAATTTCTTTTCCAATGTCTCAGTCACCGCTCTCTCAAATTCCAGAGCAATACCTTTTTTGGATATCTCTGATAGTTGTTCTGTGCCAGTTCTTTTTAGCTCGGCGCGTACCGCATAGAGTACGGCAGTTTTGAGTCCTGAAAATGATAAATCAAGATTGGGGCTATCTATCATGGGTCGAGGTAGCTTTACCGTAGGAACAATACCTTCTTCTATAGCCTCATTTGAAAGTCTAGAAATATGCGGGCCACCCGGGTAGGGCAAACCAAGGAGACGCGCCACCTTGTCGAAAGCCTCGCCGACCGCATCATCTTTTGTCTGTCCAAGGATAGTATAGTCACCGAGCTTATTTATCTTTATCAACTCCGTATGGCCACCGCTAATCAGAAGTGCTACGGCGGGCAGGTTTAGTTCACTCAGTTTTTGCCATTGCCCACCTGGCGCATCCGATGCAAGGAGGGAGGCGACGATATGTCCTTCCATGTGATTTACGGGCACAACAGAGACATCCCAGAGCTTTCCTAGGATACGGGCGGCATTGATGCCAACCCATAACGTTGGTTCGAGCCCGGGTCCCTCGGTGACGGCTATTTGATCGATATTAGGAACATGCTTCAAGAAATCGGCCTTTTCGATAGCTCCGAAAAGATCGGGGTCTTTTGATTCCATCTCCTTACGTAGAGATTCTATGACAGATTCAAATTGCTCATTTTTTAATGCACCTCGTGCTGTTGTTGATTTTAATATCTCTTCTAGCAGGGGAGTAATATTTTTGCCATGCTCACGTTTTGCAAGCATCGGAAACACACCACCATAGGCACTGTGAAGTTCGGCTTGTGAATGAATGAGAGAAGCGATGACACGACATTCGAAGGTGTCTTCTGTAGTAATCGACGAATACACTCCTCGCGTTTCTATAAGCGCCAAAGCTGTCTCATCACATGATGTTTCGATACCGAGAGTGATCATATAATAAATAACTATTATAACGTAGCCGGACTAATAGGAAGCTTTGATTCCAATAAAGACCTTGAAACTTCCTCCTCACTATCTCCATTTATGTTAATAAAATAACAATCGTCCCTAGCGACAGAATCATCTTTTGAGATTTTTATAGTTGTTTGGTCTGACAATGAAGCAATTAGGTAAGTAAAATCTGGAGGATGGTTCAGGCTTTCTCTTTCATGAATATCGGTATCCTTGAAAACTAAGAAGATTTCTTCTGCCGTAGCTTTTAGTCCTTTTGTTGAATTAATGTGTAGTAGAATCATGGGATTTTTATTTGTGCGCGATAGAGGATTCGAACCTCTGACCCTCCCCACGTCAAGGGGATGCTCTACCAACTGAGCTAACCGCGCGATAAATGAACTATAGCAGAATGCGGTTTTATTAACAAAAATGATTCAACCGATTGACTTATTATGTAAAAGGGATATGATTTTTTTGAATAGACACAGAGCTTCACTGCTCTCACAACGAAAGGTAACACATGCTCATTGATAGATTACTTCGTCGCAGATCCTCGACAGAAAAACAGACCAGTCAAACAGTTTGTTTCGCTCCCATCGGCGGGTGCCTGATAGCTTGCGAAGACAAGGTACTATCCGCAGGCGATTGGCGACCGCGCAATGCCGAACAGGTCAACTTTCTGAAACGATACTACTACGACTTTCGAGAAGTTCTCAAAACTCTTCCGGAACTTGAGTCCCTCGCCTCCGAAAGCGCAGACGAGGTCAGTCGATTCCTCAGCGACCGTGGCTTCAGTATCAGCATCGACCGGATCGATCCGCCTGGGATTGGGGTTGCAAGCGTCTTCAAGCTCCTACTTGAGTGGGTGCGACCGGGAACCACCTGTTGGGTTCGTAACAAGGAATACCCGGCGGTTCGCATCGGAAGGAATCACCAGTTTTTTAGTTCCAAGCATGCTCAGAATCCCATCGTCTCCATCGTTACACGAAACGGCGATGTGGTCAGGATGACTGCATTCGATCATCCGCCACACGAGTTTGAACTTGCGGAGCTTGTCCGTGAAATTGACCGGTCTGCGAAACCTAACAACGACTTCAACGGGGTCATCTTCCCAATGATCACCTACAACGAACAAATCGATATCTCGTGGGTGCATGGGATGGAGACACAGGGGATCGCGGGTCCGTGGATCATCTCTCAAGCCATCCAGCAAACCAAGTTCCGCATGAATGAATTTGGAGCAAAAGTCGAGAGTGCCGTAGCAATGGGTGTGCTGCTTGGATATTGTCCCGGACCACCTCCAAAGCCAGATCTGATCATCGACAAGCCTTTCCTCCTCTGGATCAAACGGGAGGGGCTAGAGATTCCACTGTTCATTGGGCACTTTGCCGAGGAGCACTGGAAGAATCCGGGGAAATTGGATTGAGAATATCACACAAGCAATAGGCCGGACGAATGTTCGGTCTTTTTTATGTAACGATACCTTGCAGAATAAATCTGTATGAGATAGGGTATAAGTATTATCACTTTTCCAACTTACTATGCGCATCAATATCGCTAATATGAAATCAATCCTATCCTTTGGTCTTGTCATCATATCTATTTTTATAATCTCTACATCACCAGTTATTGCAAAAGAAAAAGATGTCAAACCTGCCATAAAGGCTACAGTAAGTGGCATCATCACCCTCGGTCCTGTCTGTGCTGTTGTGACCTACCCAAGTAGTGAAAATTGTGGAGATCAACCATACGCAACGACTGTGTATTTCTACTCTACAACAGGAAGGAAAATAAAATCTGTTACCTCATCAACGGATGGTTCCTACAAAGTAAGACTACCTGCTGGTACCTATACTATTGGCACGACAGCCACACCACCACCTTCTGGTAGCATCATTCCTCCATCTATTCCCAAGCTAAAAACAACGGGACCAATTACCGTCACTGCACACCAGAGACTCAATCTTCCAATCTCTTTTGAAACTGGGATTCAGTAAATTCACTTCAAAATAGTATGCTTGACTCCTGTGTATTTCTGCTATAATCAAACCATGTTAACTCCAGTCTCCCAACCACAGCTCCTCGAACGCATCTTCACCGACCAGTTCGGACGCCAGTTTCGCATGGTATTCATAGTCGCAGTCGTCGATGGGGAACTCAAGGGTAGACTTGTCTCTGTTCGACCTATCTCTGCGTCCAACTCTCTCAAACTCAAAGGTGCAATTTATTCAGAAACCATCTGTTTTCCTATCGAATGTTCTACCAAGAAAGGTGAGACCTTATACGTCGCCGCCTTTTCTCCTGTCGTTTCTCCTTATGTCTCTCTCGAATTTTTGATGACCAGTCAACCTACTAGAGCTCCGTCTTTCGCATAAAGCTTCGGCGTGACAAGCCCTCATTCGTGCTCGATTAAACTATGTATATAAAAGTCCGAGTCAAAGCTAACTCACGCGCAGAGTCAGTGGTCCAAGAGAGTCACGACCACTATGTTATCGCAGTAAGGGAAAAGGCCGAGCGCAATCTGGCAAACAAGAGGATCGTTGAAATATTGAAGGGTATGTTTCCCGATCGTCAGATACGCATTATTCACGGACACAAGGAACCGTCGAAGTTGATCGCGATCGATGAGAGGGAAGAGTAACCAATGTGCTGATCCTTAACAAGTATGTAGTGTATATAATCCGCCTTCGCTCTTCGAGCTTCGGCGGATGAAAAAAGAATCCGCCGACTAGTATTGCTACTAGCCGGCGGGGAAATCTCGAGTGACTTGTTACGTTGAAAGGTGTCACTGCTTAACCTTCGACTCATCATCTGTGACTATACCAGTGACGACATATCCGTGTTTCCAGCTCGGATTCCTAAAACCTCTCCTGAGATAGATTCGATAAGGGAGGCTAGCAGTTCTCAATTGAGCATTGATCCTGCTTGAGTCACCATACGAAATCCCGTTAGGCAACAACCTTACCGACACCTCTTCTCTCCCTGTGTGTTTAATCTCTTGTAAGAGTATGCGGAGTTTGTCGGTGAACTGAAGGGCAAGAATTTTATCCCAAACTTCAGTTGTAAAGATCTGCCGTTTACTTCGATTTCTCTCTCGGCAACCAAACGGCAGTTGCTTAATGGAATTGACAACGACAGGTGAATCATTGATGATGTGCAGGTCGCAGACAATCCTTTGTCCAGGCTTAAGAGCAACATACTTCTGATACTCTTGAGTCACAAACGATTGAACAACTTCCTGAAGCTCCTTCATTTTCTGGCTCATGTATTTATCCTTTCAATTGCACTTTAGCACACTAAATACTTAACTGTCAATATCACAGGAAACCTCATTATAAGACCCTAATTTACTAATTACTAACTTACCAATTACCATGTCCAAAATCATAGGAATAGACCTAGGCACAACATTCTCGGCAGTGGCCGTCATGGAAGCTGGTACTCCGCGCGTCCTCGAAAACACAGAGGGTGCACGAACCACTCCTTCCATCGTTGCTCAGTCAAAGGCAGGCGAACGCCTGGTGGGACTCCTGGCAAAACGTCAGGCTGTTACCAACCCAAAGAACACTATCTTCCAGATCAAACGCTTTATCGGACACACCTTCGATGAAGAAAGTGTCCAGAAAGATATCAAAAATGTTTCCTTCGAAGTGCGCAAATCTTCTAATGGCGGCATCGAGGTGAACATGGGTGGTTCGACAAGCTCACCACAGGGCGGCAATTGGCTGAGACCAGAAGAAATCTCAGCCATGATACTTACCAAACTCAAGAACGACGCAGAGGCACGTCTCGGAGAAAAGATCACCGAGGCCGTCATTACAGTTCCTGCATACTTCAACGACTCACAGCGCCAGGCCACAAAGGACGCCGGTAAGATCGCAGGTCTCGATGTTAAGCGCATCATCAACGAACCAACAGCAGCCGCGCTTGCATACGGGTTTAACAAAAAGAAAGACGAGAAAATCGCTGTCTTTGACTTTGGTGGGGGTACATTCGATGTATCTGTACTAGAAGTCAGTTCAGCTGAAGGTGATAGTTCTATCGAAGTACGCTCAACCGACGGAGACTCACACCTCGGCGGTCGTGATATCGACGCCAAGATAGTCAACTGGCTTGCGGATACATTCAAAAAAGAAAACGGGATTGATCTCAAGACCGACGCATTGGCACTCCAACGTCTCGATGAAGGAGCAGAGAAAGCCAAGATCGAGCTCTCGACAGCGGTTACCACTGACATAAATATTCCATTCATTACATCAGGTGCTGATGGACCAAAACATCTCTTGGTTACTCTCACTCGTGCCAAACTCGAAGAGCTCACAGCCGAGTTTATAGAGCGCGCAATGATGATCACCAAGCGTGCCATGGATGCCTCACCATTCAAAGTAGGCGACATCAATGAAGTTATTCTCGTTGGTGGGCAGACACGTATGCCAGCTCTTCAAAATGCAGTCAAACAGTTTTTCCAGAAAGATCCTCACATGGGTGTGAACCCCGACGAGGTGGTTGCGGTAGGCGCCGCTATTCAAGGCG
>JBBQVG010000003.1:0-35690 GCA_038211765.1 Minisyncoccia bacterium
ATTACCCAACAGGTAGTCAAAAACTCCCTCCTGACCCAGGACAAGACAGCTTCTCGCAAATTCAAAGAGTGGGTTCTGGCTATCAAACTTACTCGCATATTACCCAAGGATCAGATCCTAGAAATGTATTTCAACGAAACAGCCTACGGAGGAACCATCTACGGTGTCGAGGAGGCTAGTATGTCCTTCTTCGGTCTTCCAGCGAAAAATGTCAGCCTTGCTCAAGCTGCATATCTTGCCGCCATCCCCCAGGCACCGACATACTACTCTCCATACGGGAGTCATCGCGAAGCCCTAGACACCCGCCAACACCTCGTCCTTCAACGTATGGAAATATTGGGAATGATCACAAAGGAACAACGTGTTGCCGCTATCGCCGAGAAAGTGCAGTTCCTCTCAAAAAATGAATCCGGTATACGCGCGCCACACTTCGTGATGTTCGTGCGAGAGTACCTCATCGACAAATACGGCGAGGATGTTGTTTCGAACGGAGGCCTTCGCGTTATAACCACCCTCGATTACAAAATGCAACAGCTAGCGCAGAATGTTGTAAAGAAATTCTCCCCTACACTGGAGTCAAACTACAACGCCAGCAACACAGCCATGGTAGCCATAGACCCAAAGAGTGGCGACATCTTGACCATGCTTGGCTCTAAAGATTATTTTGATCCCAAGATCGACGGCAACTACAATATCGCTACAGCAAAACGTCAACCAGGTTCGACCTTCAAGCCCTTTGTATATTCCACTGCTTTCAAAAAAGGCTACACTCCGGAGACCGTGCTTTTTGATGTAAAAACAGAATTTTCTACGCGCTGTACTCCCGATGGCAAACCAAAGAACCCTACTGATGACCCAAAGAAGGCTTGTTATTCTCCTGGAGAATACGACGATCTCTATCCTGGACCCATGACCATCCGCGAGGCGCTGGCTCATTCGCGTAACATCCCCGCTGTCAAGACTTTGTATCTCGCTGGCATCAACGACTCTATCCAAACCGCCGAAGATCTCGGTATCACCAGTCTCAACGATCCCGACCGTTACGGTCTTACGCTAGTTCTCGGAGGTGGAGAAGTCAGTCTTTTGGATATGACTAGCGCATATGGCGTCTTTGCAAATGATGGTGCACGCAATCCATACCGTTCTGTACTCAAGGTAACCAACAGCAGAGGCGAGGTGCTCGAAGAGGCGGCTTCTACTACTGCCTCTCAGGTACTTGCCCCTGAGATCGCCCGACAAATATCTGATATCCTCTCTGATACCAAAGTCCGCATGGACAGTCTGAAGCCTGTAGGTGAAAGCGTCGGACGACAGGTAGCCATCAAGACAGGTACTACAAATGACTTTAGGGATGTCTGGGCGATAGGCTTCACCCCAAACTTGGTAGTGGGGGCTTGGGCTGGGAAAAATGACAACACCCCTCTCCAGCACAACATAGCCGGCCTCATCATCGCGCCAGTATGGGGAGCCTTCATAGCTGAAGCAATCAAAAATATGCCTGTGGAAAATTTCAAGGCGCCTCCTCCTCCACTTACCGAAAGTAAACCCGTTCTGCGTGGTATCTGGCGTGGTGGGGTTTCGTACACTATCGATACCGTGTCTGGAAAAATAGCCACAGAATACACTCCTCCAGAAACGCGCAAGGAAGTTATCTTCAACAATGTTCACTCTATCTTGCAGTGGGTGGATAAGGCGAACCCAACAGGCCCCGCCGCCGTGAACCCGTCTTCGGATTCACAGTATGAATATTGGGAATATGCCGTACGCAACTGGTTCAATCAATGGAAAATCATCAATCCTGGGTTTGTGGAAAGTGCCAGCACGACTATACCACTTGAAACAGACAATGTTCACCAACCTGGTCAGGCTCCGACAGTAAATATCGTTTCGCCTTCTCTGATCACTTCACTCAATCCGCGTCTCCCCCTCGTTCTCCAGCTCCAACTGACCGGTCCAAACCCGGCACGCAAGACGGAGGTGTATCTCAATGGTAAATTCGTAACTTCTTCGGAGACTACCCCCCTCAACATCTCTTTCGTTCCCGCTGACACTGGTAGTCTCTCCCCAACAGACAACACTCTGCGCGTTGTAATGTACGACTCTATCTATACGCGCGGCGAAGCTTCTATGAAATTATCTTTCATCGAGTAATCTAATGATCTATTTTATTCGCCACGGAGAAAGTGAAGCAAACGAAAAGCATATTTTTGCTGGCCAAAAAGAGGACTCCCCTCTTACCAATAAAGGTAAACTGCAGGCACGAGCAGAAGGAGAGAAGATCAATGAAATGCGACTAACCATAAGTAAAATAATCAGCTCACCCCTCATCAGAGCTCGCGATACAGCAAAGATCGTAGCCGAAGTTATCCAATATGATCATGAAATTCTTATTGACCCGCGCATAACAGAATATGATATGGGTAGCTTGACTGGGTTAGGTTATGTTAGGAAAATACGGCCACTTTAGTTAACTAAAGTGCTGGGTTTCGATATACTGCACCCATGCACTGGGATTACAACAACAAAGATTGTCTCATACAAGCCTTTAAATTGGCCGACAGTGAACATCTTATCAAGTTATTTCTTGCTGACCTTTTGACCAAAAAAGAGCTAGATCTATGTGAACGAAGGTTAAAGGCCGCCGCTCTCTTATTGGAAGGTGCGCCCTACTCAAAGGTGGAATGGCTTACTGGACTTAGCTCCACTACAATTGCCCGCATTTCAAAGAAATTAGTCGGCCATAAAGGCGGCTTTAATGAAATCTTGGCCAAATTTAACCCTCACGGTAGGAGATACTTCGAATAACGGCACTTTAGTTAACTAAAGTGCCGTCATTTTATACACTTTATACACTACACCCCCCTACCGAATATCTTGAACCACCCTCATGGCCTGTTCCGCATTTATATCCCTCAGTATCTGATTCTTTTTAATGAAAATCGCAGAAAGCAGAGTCGGGGTAACGTTCTTCAGCGACACACCCTCCCCCCTAAAAGTAACTGACTCTAGCTGAACAACTACTCCAGTATTCTTTTGGATAGCATTTTGTACTACAGTTCGAATAAAAACGTCTTTACTACGTTTATTCTGTATCCTTTCAAAAAATTTAGCTATTGATAACATGTGCGGCTAACGATTCGTGTGGCATTATTTGTGGTGCGGCTAACGATTCATAGGCATTACCAAGTACAAAAACGTTTGGTCACCAGATACAGGTCGGATCACCATAGGCCTCCCAATGCCGTTAAACTGCAGTGAGACACTGTCTGCCTCTATAGACTGGAAACAATCCACCACATACTTGTAATTGAAGGTTACTTCGACCGTCTCCCCAGTAAGAGCGGCGTCAATGTGAGACTTATTTTCGCCCACATCATTGTTCTTTGATTGGATTTCAAAGATGTTCTTCTTGGGGTTGACCACCATGCGTGTCTGACTAAATTTATCAGAGAAGATGTTCGAGATCTTCAGGGCTTTGAGGAGATCTTCTTTCAAGACAATAGCCTCAGTCACAAAACCCTTGGGGATAATCTGTCTATAATCCGGAAACGTCCCATCGATAACTCGTGAGACCACTCGGATACCTTCCCCTTCGAAGGAAATAAGGTTCTTACTCATGCGCATGGTAACTTCTTTACCTATCTTTTCCAAAACCTGGAGAATGTCAGAGGTATTACGAAATGGGATGAGTGTTCCTTCTACCGACAATATATTTTGTGGCTTTATCTTTTTTTCCGCTAGACGAAACGAGTCGGTAGCCGCAAAGACAAGATAGTCCGCATCGTTGTACATATAGATACTTGATAGTTCTGGCTTCACACCAGAAGCAGAAGCACTGTAATATACCGACTTGAAACCTTTTATAAGGGGGGTAGGTTGAACAATAAACTCTTTTCCGTCGATAACCTCGGGTATGGTTGGGAAATCGTCAGGTGGAAGAGTTTTGATGACGGCTTTTGACTTACTAAGGGTGATCACCAAGTTACCAGACTCTACCTCCATATGAACTATTTGGTTTGGGTTGTGTGCCTGGGCAATGAAAGACGAAATAATATGAGCCGGCACAGCCACCCTCCCTTCCCCTTCGGTTTTGGCAGTAACCACAACTTCGACACCGATCTCAAGGTTGGTTGCACGAAAGACGGCCGAGTTTTTACTTATCTCGATCAGGATACAGGAAAGTGTGGGGAGTGAAAGGTGTTTACCCGCCGCACGTTCGACAAGTGAGATTATGTCTTTGAGTTTTTGAAATCCGATTTCTATTTTCATAATAGTAGTTATTTTCTTTATTTAAATATAAAACACTTATTATTAGGGGTGTGGGTATGTGGGTAACTTTTTCTACCTACCAACTCGGCCATTAAAAGAAATTTTCTACGGAACAATCTGGGGAACTCGCTGGTGTAAGAATTTTATTTCTCTTCCGTCATATTACTGTGATGGTTTTACCTGGGAGTTTTCCCCTGTCTTATTGTTGGGCTTTCCCCAACTTCTACACCGTTATCCACAGACCTTATCCTCACTCTACCCGCTTTTTATTCGTGTGGCATTATTCGTGGTGCGGCTCACAGCGGCTCACAACATCGACCTCAGCTGGTTGATCTCCTGTGACAAAACCACATCGCCCTTTACCTCCTCTTTTACCTTCTCGTAGGAGTGAATGACTGTGGTGTGGTCTCTACCCCCCAGCTTGTCCCCTATGGATGGGAAGGATATCCCGAAATCTTCACGGAGGATATACATGATCACTTGGCGTGGCCTGACCACCTCCTTGCGGCGAGTTTTGTTGTAGATGCTGTCTTCATCGACATTGTAATACTCGGAGACAACTTTGACCACATCCTTCACCGACATCATCTTCTTGGGTTTGGTGTTGTTTTTGAGGATATTTTTGACCTCATTGATATTGAGTTCGCGGTTTTTGAGTTGAGTTTGGCAGGCAATGATATTGACCACACCTTCTATCTCGCGAATATTATCTTCGATAGAAGAGGCAAGGAAGTCGAGCACGTCCGCAGGAAGAGTGATGTTGTGGATGTTACACTTTGTTTTGACTATAGCTAGGCGGGACTCTTGGTCGGGTTCAGGAATGTCGATGACCATACCAGCACTAAAGCGCCCACGGAGACGGTCTTCGAGGCCGGGAATGATGTTGGGGTGACGGTCTGAGGAAAAGACAAGCTGACGGCCACTGTCATGGAATGTATTGAAGAAATGAAAGAGCTCTTCCTGGAATTTCTCTTTTTCTGCGAAGAACTGGACATCATCCATGATGACAACATCGTACTTGCGGTATTTGTCCTTGAATTGTTGCACTTTGTTTTCTCGGATAGCGATGAAGAACTCCGACCCGAAGCGTTCGGATGTCAGGTAGAAGACTTTTTTGTTGGGATGCATTTTCTTGATCTCATTCCCTACCGCTTGTATGAGGTGAGTCTTGCCACGACCAGTCGCACCATATACAAACAAAGGGTTGTAGGCGTGACCAGGGGTCTTGATGACGGTCTGGGCGGCGGCATTGGCGAGTTCATTGAATGGTCCAACGACGAAAGTGTCGAAGATGTAGCGAGGATTGAGATTGTCTTCTTTGTTGATGTAGAAATCCTGCAGAGGCATGGCCATAGTAGGTGCTGAACCTAGTTTTTTGCGCCCCTCCTCTTTTTTGCCCTCACTACCTTTGACGATAACGTACTCTAGCGCCCGAACCCGGTCATTCATCTGTCGTAAAATACGTAAAATAGAGTTGTGGAACTTTTTGTAGAGCCACTCCTGAGTAAAAGAGTTCGGAACTCCCAGATAAACTATCCCCTCCTCCTCGCGAAGGATGGTGGTTTCTTTGAACCATGTTGAAAAATTGGCTTGCGATACCGCAAGCTCAATCTCCACCAGAGCAGTCTGCCACATTTTTGAGTAATCGTGCATAAGAGTAAAAATTTTTCTATAAGTATATACCTGTTTATAAACTTGCAAACTTGTGGAGAGACTCAAAATATGTTGATAAGTTGTGGATGGCTGTGGATAGTGATTAATTAGACTGATTCAAGGTAAATCAGGCTCCATAGAAATTAAACTTGAAATAAGGACACAGATCTGTCATAGTAGTGCACATGTCATTTACATATAACCCAAAGAAGCGAAAGCGTGCCCGATCTCACGGTTTCCGTACCCGTTCTAGGACTACCGCTGGCCGAAAGGTACTACAGAGTCGCCGCCGCAAGGGACGAGCACGCATTGCTGTCTAACTATGCTTCCAAAAAAAGAGAGATTAACTACCGAAGAGTTTACGGTAGTGATGGAGAAAGGGAGAGTAACTCACTCCCCCCTTTTTCTCATACGGCTATTAAAATCCCCTGAAACTGGAGGTCCAGCCAAATTTGCGGCTATTGCATCAAAAAAGATAGCCAAAACTGCAGTGAGCCGCAACAAAATGCGCAGACGAATATACGAGGCAATATCGGAGACAATGAAAAAATTAGGAGAGTCGAAAAAAAAGCTTGAATCTGGACACGTTGCAGTCTTTGCAAAGGAAACCGCGACCAAGGCAGATTATCAGGTCATCGTCACTGACCTTGAGCAACTTTTTGTGAAAGCGGGCATTATCAAGTAGAATAGTATACCTATATGTACCACGAACTGATTTTCAGGCCCCTCTACAATGGGTTGGTGTATCTTATGGATATTCTGCCGTGGGTCGACGTTGGTATAGTCGTAGCTATTTTTACGATCATTATCAAGTTTGTACTCTACCCTCTCTCCAAATCTTCCCTCCTCACCCAGGTTCGTATGAAGGAGATAGAGCCCGAAGTGAACAAGCTCAAGGCTCAGTACTCCACTGACAAGCAAACCCAAGCCCTCAAGGTGATGCAGCTCTACAAGGAGAAAAAGATCAAACCATTTGCAGGAGTTCTCCTCATTGCTATCCAACTTCCTATACTCCTTGCGCTTATCTCGGTTTTTTACAAGATCATTCCCACCATCGATGCTTCACAGCTCTATAGCTTCGTCTCGGTGCCGGTTATCAAGACAAACTTCCTAGGTTTTATTGACCTCACCCAAAAGAGCCTGATCCTATCCCTCGCCACAGGCGTCATCCAGTATCTTCAGCTCCATTTTTCCTTGTCTTCACGCCCCCCAGTTATCGAACGTGAGGCTGACCGAGGAGATTTTTCCACTCAGCTTGCCACAAATATGAGCAAGCAGATGAAATTCCTCGTTCCAATCATTGCCTTTGTTTCCACCTACTGGCTTATTCCTAGCAGCTTCCCTCAGGCGGCATCTATCATCGCTATATATTGGTCAGTCAGCTCCCTCTTTACTCTGGCGCAGGAATTATTCATCCGAAAGAGACACGCCCGCCAAGCTACTAGAGTATCTGCACAATAATTAAATTTATTCACTTACTGGGCCACAAGATCAAGTGACCATAGAGTAAGGTCGTCTTTATTCACAAAGAATAGGTAATTATCGTTGCGATCGAGACCAAGTTTGTAGGCGTCGATAGAACGGTCTTGTCCCGTAAGGGCTGAAACAAGCTTGAGTTCACCTGTTTCAGCATTCACTTGCCATATCTTGTCTCTGAAGCTCATAGTTCCGAGGTACCAGCCATCGGGGTATACGCCTGTAGGCAAGAGGCTTGGAACACCGCAATAAAATACGTCCTTATAGAAGTTTCCCCAGACACATTTGTCAGTCAATGTCTTGAACCCCACCTCGGCAGAAGTGTTCTTTGATACTGTATATATAGAAGTGCGCAAATCTCGGGACGCACTTTCGACGTGGGACTCCAGTACGAAGCGTCCGTCACGGCTAACTTTCGTGGTAAGTCCGCGCAAGGGACCGAGTACCTTTTTCATTGTTCCAGTCTTGCTGTTTATAAAATACATAAAACCGTCCTGAGTAGAAGAAGGTTTTGTCGTGAGTGTAATAATACTTTCCTCAGGCCACTCTATTACTACCTGCTTCAATGCTGTACTGAAAAGCCGAGTCAGTGATTGTCCACCAAATGTACTCGTATAGCCGACAGTTTCGCCGCCCTCGTCGAGAAGAATGACCAGCCTATCGCCCCTCGGTGAAACAGCATAGGCAAGAGTTTTTTCCGGAAGACTCTTCCCTTTCAGGGTGTATGAGGTGGAGCTTGTGGCGATCTGTTTTTGTAACTCAGCGTAGACAGTTTCGACTGAAGAGGAGTTTTCCGAAAGTGTGGAAGCGATAAAGGCGGTTACATTTTTGTTCCAGACACTTTCGTAGATGCGTGGCACAACAATGTTCGATAGGGTTTGGATCTCCAGGTTGGCTCCAGAGGCCTCATAGATATTGCCACGGCCCCGGTCTACCCATCTGACAATAGTAGCTGTAGCGGTAGTGCTAGCACCGTATCCTCCCACAGGGGTACTGCTAATAAGGCGAAGTGTCGGAACCTTCATCACCGGTGTGCTGTCAGTCTGGTTTGAAGTGGTGGCGGTAGGTGTAGTATTCGTAGGAGCCGGACTATTGGACACTGCCGGCCTGCCGAAAGGTACAAACCCACCATTAGAGTTTGTTTGTGTCCCCGTATCGATCACAGGAACCTCTATCCCTGCACCAGTAAAGAAATACCAATAAGCCGCCCCTGCGCCGATGAGGATGAGAACCACTAAGATTATGAGAAGGTATTTGAGTTTCATATAATTAACTTCCACCAATATTTCCTCCGCGATTTTTAAGTCTAGCAGCGCCTTTTGCGTGCGCTGTGTCGATGGCTGTGGCAGCTTCCTGCCTCAATTGAGGGTCCGGAATTTGAGAGACTATCTGTCTCGCTGCGGCAGTATCTTTCGCCAGTTGGTCGGTGGAGAATTTATCGTAATATCCTTCAGAAATTTCTTTAGCTTGTATTATTGCTTTTGAATAGTAGTAGGAGTTTCTTATTTTGTTCTCCTCTGCCTGATCCACAGGATTGCCAAATTTTTCCAATTGAGTCATTGCGGTTTCGAATTTTTTGTCTATGACCGCCTCATTACTTTTGAGATCCTCTACATTATAAACGGTTGTATTGCTACCAAATATACTAGTGTCGGTGGTTCCAGCGAGCGCCTGGACCCGTTGTCCCTCGATATTATCTACAGCCAAAGATGAAACATAAGAGCTTCCAAGCTTATTATATTTATTGTTAACATCGGCGAGCTCTTTTTCTATTTGGGTGCGCTTTTGTATCAAATTGGGAAGATCAGCATCTTCGCCAAATTGTTCCCTCTTTTTTATTTCTGCATCGTAACTCTTCCATTGGTCCGAAAGCACGGCCTGTTCATTCGAAAGCGCCTCGGCGTCATGTCTAATTTGATCACGCTGAGTTTTTCCAGCGGCACGATTTTTGTCATATTGTGAAAGAGAATTTCCCTGTTTTTCTAAACTATCAAAAAGCTCGCCAATAGCCTTTTTGTTGTAATCAAGCTTGAGCGGAGGCACTAGAGTGTCCGATATCTCCACAAGGCGTGGGTCGATGGTTTTCAAGATAAGGAAAGAGCACAGCACAAGCACAAGACCCAATATGGCATTTTTGGCTTTACTTATACCTTCACTCTTCCCTTGCCATGAGTCCGTGGTCATATATTGGAACCCGCCCCAGACGATCATGAAGACTGCTGAGACGGCCGCCAAGGCGATCAGCAAGTTGAATGCATACAGGGTGTATTCCTTGAAGTTCACCTCTTTTATTTGAGTACCTGGAGCACAATTGAGTCCCTCGGTTTTGATACAAGGCAACGGTTCTAGGAGCGTGTACTTCGAGGGCAGACCGGTGGTGTCAGAGGCTGGCTCGGGAGTGGCCGCATTGAGCGTCACAGCCATGGAGCCTTGAAGGACGAAGATGGCGAGGAGGACAAGAACCGTATGAGCAACTGACCATGTGGGTGTTTTGTGTGAAGGTGTATTCATAAAATATTAAAATGCTGTTGGATTGGGACTGGTCGACGGAGTGGCGCTGAATATCACATCCAGTCCCGCGTCGGCCCCTTGTAGTATATCGAAATCGTTCCTGATAGTGACGTTCACAGCCGAAGACCCCGCACTGCCATCTGGGGCTCGCAGAACAATATTTTCGTGGGCGGTTAGGTCAGCGCGTTCAAGACCATTGATAGACCAGACCCAGGAGAGTTTCTCGATCCCACCTTGCGGTTTATTGAAGCCAAATGGTACCGCACGAACACCCACTTCTCTCTCTGAGCCGATACGCACCGATGAGCCCAAGGATTTATTGAAGAGGGGTCCGTAGAGTGGGTCATCGATATAGAAGGTAATAAAAGGCGCAACTGAATCTATGGTTATGTTCGCATCACCGTGTGCTGCAGCGTCGCGTGTACGCACTAACACTTGTATGATATACGGACGAGGAATGACATCCTGGGTAATGGAAAGTGTTTGTTTACCATACCCAGAGTCACTTTCTAGTACCCTATCGTCCTTTTTCCATTGATAGACCAGAGTGGTGGGGTCATATTCTGTGCTATCGGATCGGGCAAGATGAGGAACGGCAATGATCTTTGTTGTATTTTGGTAAACGGGATCGAGTTTCCCCGCAAAAAACGGAGGAGTATATCCACTTGTTTCGGTAACAAGATCAATACTTGCAGAGGCCACCGTCAGGGTGCCGCGAACAATGGCTCCGTCTCCGGTGGTTGCACTTACTGCAACAGTAGCGCTTTTTCCTAGAGCGGGTGCAGTCAAGGAAAGTGTTGTCAGTCCCACTCCCCTTTTTTGGGACACACCATTGACTGACCAGCTTATGGTGGCGCTATTTATGTCGATACTATAACTACGTACAGTGATAGTGACGTTTTCTCCTGGAGCTGGAGTGGTTTTTGAAGCCGTTATCGTAAGGTCATTTCCGGCTACGGGGACTTGGGCATGAGTCCCAGTGAGACCAAAACCAAGTGTAAAAGCCACAGAAAAGCTGGCTACGCAAAAGCCTTTTACCAACAGAGATTTTACAGAGGACGTCATTGACGCTTATTTTACCATGAATGTATCAGAAATCTTCACAAAGTTATTCACTTATTTAGAATCTCTTCCTCGAGGCCTACCTATCCCTTGTGAATACATCGTTCTTGTATCTGCACCGACTTCTTTTCGAACCCTACCAACTCCTTCGGCATAGTATCTTTGCGAGGCAACGTCGGATTGTAGTTGAGCGTCCTTCTCGGTAGCAACACCTAGAGCTGCTTGCTGGGCCTCATAGTCCTTTTTTATAAACCATAATGCGCCAACCCAGACCTGGAAAAAGCCGCCACTCAGTTCGGCCATGGCCTCTGTCCCCAAGAGCCATAGAAGCCACTTGGGATTGTGGAGAATGTCGACGCCCTGCTTTTGCAGATAGCCCACCGTAGCTACTCCGATTATTGGATCTAGAATCACATTGATTATAGCGCCAACCCCAAAGAACCACACCAAAACCATTTCGATAACCACCCATTGGACGAAGTCTATGATGAGCATCACAGCAAGGAATATCGTCCATTTATTTTTTGTCATTCGGGCGGCCATAGTGAGTGAATTATAACACCCCCTAACTAGCCGCCTCTAGGTCCTTCTTTGCTTTTTGAATAGAGAGCACTTGCGCTGGATTTGTGGTGATGATCTGGTCTTCGGTGTATGAAGCCACTATTTTCATGGCCACGTGCTTGAGCCCTACGAAGAACATACCCTCCCCCACATCTGACTCAAGAAGCAAAAACTTTTCTTCGTCGGTGAGATTGAAAGTCTTTTGGATGTGGTCTATAACCGTCGGTGATTGCTTGAGAAGGATCTGGATAGAGGAGTTGGTGAGGATGGGGAGACCATACGGAGAATTCAAAAAGTCATCCACATCCTGGGTGATGGTAGCCAAACCGAGATAGTATTTGCGACCGCGTTTCGCCAAACCGAAAAGAAATGATGCTGTATCCTCGGATTTCATCATCCACCAGGCCTCATCGATAACCAGCAGACGTTTCTTGAGATTTTTGCGCACAGCGTTCCATATATAGTGTGTAACGATGTACATAGCCACAGGCTTGAGTTCGTCTTCCATGTCGCGGAGTGAAAACACAGCAAACTTTTTGTTGATATCTACGTTGGAAGGCTTGTTGATAAAACCAGACCAAGTACCTTTTGTGTATTTGGAAAGACGCTGGACCAGCGAATCCGCCCCTTCCATACCGGCAAGCACTAGTTCGAAGTCAGACAACAGCGGCGGTTCTACACTGGCGAAGTTGGATTCTGGACTAATATCTTTTAGGGCATAGGTCTCTGTTATGGCACGATCGATGATGGCGTCTTCTTCTTGTGATAGACCGCCGAGCATGATGCGAAAGAGTCCTACTAGATTGATGATGTTGGAGCGGAGGATGTCGGCAGGTGACTCGTCTTCGCGTGGTATGGGCAGATCAAATGGGTTGATATGGTGTTCGGAATTCAAAGAAATATTGAAGTATTTGCCTCCAGTAGCCTCTGCCATGTACTCGTATTCTTTTTCTGGGTCGATGACGATCACGTCTGTGTCGAACATGAGCGTGCGCAGGATCTCCAGCTTCGTACAGTAGGATTTACCTGCGCCAGCCACTGCGAAGGTTACAGAGTTGTAGTTTTCGAGGAGGAAGCGGTCGAACAACACCAGTGATGAATTGTGGCGGTTGATGCCGTAGAGGATCCCCTTGTCTGAGGTGAGGTCAAAGGAAACAAAAGGAAAAAGACTGGACAATGGAGAGGAGTTCAGTTTGGAGTGCACGGCCAGCTGGTCGTCAGCTATAGGGATCACGCTTTTGAATCCCTGCTCTTGTTGGAATAGCGCAGGCTTCACATAGACCAGTTTTGACTCGAGGATGGATTTGATCTCGGATTCGAGCTTGTCGAGCTCACCTTCATTGTCAGCAAAGAGGGTGATATACACACCGACATCAAAGAGGTGTTCCTGGGCCTGCATCAGCTGGTCGCGCAGAGCCTCGAGATCTTGGTAAGCAGTATCGAGCGCGGGGTCGCGCACCATACCCTTGTCTTCCCTCCTCGAGATCTGGCTTTGGACCTCGGCTACTTTTTTCTGAAAATGGCGAAGAATCTTGGCTGTATCTATGGGGTGGATAAAAATGGAAACATTGAATACTTTGTCTAGGTTAATGATGGGCGCAAACCAACTTTCATCGAGAAAGCGTGGATAAGAAATAACAAAAAGTGTTCTGCCGACTTTTTCGCCAAGGTTGAGGTTCTTGGGGTTGACCTTGAGAGCCGAAGGGGCGATAACATCCTTGAGTTCGAGCACACCCGCCTCATATATCTCTTGCGGCAAGACCGAAAGTATAGGAGACTCCTCTTTTTTACCTAGTATTTTTGAAATGAATGACATATTTTTGTGGTTGGCAACCTTTTCTATGTGATCTGTATCGGCTTCTCCGTCTCTCCTGGGTTAAACAGCTTGTAGAACAATTCTACCACTTCTTCTGTGCCGAGTTCGGCTGCGCGTATACCACAGCGCACCAGCCCCTGTTCGACAACAGCCGTGCGCTGTTCGAGCTGGGTTCGGTATTCTTGGAATTGGGCATCAGCGGATTTGTTGGCTTCGCCACTCTCCTTCTTTCTGCCAGGCAACATATTGGTCAATGGATTTTTACTCCCAGACATCATCGGTGGGTCGTATGGAATAACTACAAAGAAGCTCTTTGACATGATGTTGGTCGTATCTACAAAAGTTCGGATGAATTCTATATATTCACGCACCTGGATTTTCATCAGTTCAGTAGGTTGTTCCTTGTAACGTCCTTCGAGAAGGGCCAGATACGGTCGTATGTCGAGTTTTTTTGATTGGATAAAAATCTGAATGGAAAAATCCAGTGAGTTCACGAAATTTTGGAACTGCATCAGGATGGAGCTCTGTTCGTCGCTAGATTTCAATGCAAAGTTGAGTGAAGAGGCCAGGATAATGGCACGCATGCCGCCATTTTTCAGGACAACGATACCATCACGGATCTCCTGGATGGGCACGAAGTTCTGAGTTGTTTTGGGAGCAGTAGCCATGATTATTTCTGGTTTTTATTGGAGTAGATGCTTTCTTTGATATCCAAACTCCACGTCAGATCCTTGAGCTTACTATCGGAAATCTTGGGAACCATCACCGATGCATAGCTTTTTACATCCCTGAGAGCCGCATCTTTGTTTGTGGGTGCAACCTTTTGTTCTTTTTTCCAGATATAGAGCTTGCCACCAGTATAGTATTTGAACGCAGACTCGGCGACGGTTATGAGGGGAAATCGGCTGTAGAGTTTGTATAGTGCCAGGCCTACGGAGATGGCCATAATGATAATAATAGGAACACTAGCAAGCAGGAGGCTCTTTAGGAAAACGTAGACCAAGAATGAGAGTCCTCCCCCTCCAGCGATGTAGATGAATTGCTTCAGCGTCAGTGGGCCGAAGATCTTGTCTTCTACTTCGATAAATTGGGGAACTTGAAAGCGCATTGATTTATATTATAGCGTCAAGTGAGGATCTGTGAAAGCTTGCTTTCATATGATCCGAGCGTAGACGATATATAAGCGAAGCGAATATACCTTACAACTCTTCTTATGGCATCAGAAACTCGCGATAATTTGAGTGGTTTACAAGAACAACTGAGCTATTCTTGTACGCGTTGATAAATTCTTTTGGAATCGGGTATGAAGCATTCCCCCACTTAAATTCGTATCCATAGAGACGTTCATCATATTCCTCTACATAGTCTATCTCCTTACCTGTGCTCGTTCGCCAAAAGTACGAATTTCGATACCAGTGTTTCTCTTGGATCAGCTTTTGACGTTCAAGAATGCAGAAATTTTCCCACAGAGCCCCCACGTCATCCCTGCTACCCAAGGCATTAAAAGCGCCTGTCAGAGCGTTGCGGATCCCCAAATCGTAAAAATATATTTTGTTCTTTTTGCCGATTTCATTGCGGAGATTTCGCGAAAATGGGCGCAGACGGAATAGTACAAAGGCTTTTTCCAGGAGGTCAATGTATCGGATAACTGTCTCACGACTTACCTCAAGTTTTACTGCCAGCCCATTATAAGAAACTTCGTTCCCGATCTGGTGCGCGATGAGCTGTAGAAGCTTCACCAGGACGTCGGGTTTTTGCAGCCCCTCATACTCAAAAACATCTTTGTATAGATAGTTGCTTGTGAGTTCCTGGAGATAGACTATCGGTTCTGGTGATCTTCCGCTCACAATCTCCGGATAACCGCCAAAACGGAGCAAGTCATCGAGCTTCTTACCCGGATCGAATGAGAGGTTGTTGGCTGCGGCCGAAGCCATTAATTCTGAAAGCGATACCGGATACAGTGTGAATGATACTGTCCTACCAGTTAACGGTTCACTGATCTTGTTCGACAGATCGAAACTGGATGAGCCTGTTGCGATGATCTGGATATCAGGGTGATAATCCACGAGCAATTTTAGAGCCAGTCCGATGTTGAGGACGCGCTGGGCTTCATCGATGATAAAAAGTTTTCCCGGACCCAAGAATTCGCGCAACTTCTTATCGTCTTGGATTTCTAGGGCTTGACGGTTGGTTATATTGTCACAATCTATGTAGCGCGCCTCTTGGGAATGCTCTTTCAAAATCTCATTTACCAGAGTAGTCTTACCAGATCTTCTGGGGCCATATACTACTATCAGCTTTCCTTTGAAGAGCCACTTTTCTATATCTTTTTTTATTGATCTTTGTATATTCATAATTTTGAAGGTGTACTAGTAAAATTACAGTATTTTAACCAAAAATGCAAGTTTTTGAGGTATTAATACTTAAATTTTTAGATTATAGGCCTTAGAATAGGCATTTCTTGGCGAGTTAATTTTTAATAGTACACCTTCAATATTAGTCAAACCGCCACTCTATATCGCCTCCATGTATGGGTCTACCCCAGGCTTTTTTGGTGGTAATGGTAGCGTAGTCGCCTTCGTCGCAGTCGTCTCAGTCGTCGCAGTCGTCGCAGTCGTAACTGCAATTGTTGTAGTGACAACTGGTGTAGAGGTCACTTTTTCCTGCGGCTGACTAACCGAACCCTTGAGAAGGTGGTCAATGAGTGGTTCCAGATACCTTTGTTCAAACGAACTCTCCTTGCGCGAGATCTTCTCGTTCCCCGCCTGCGGATTCTCGATGCCTGCCAAGATGTCATCTTTGTGTTCGATAGTGTCCTCCCCTGCCTCGATCGGCACCCCGTGTTCTACAGTCCTTTTTTCAACACTAAAGTCACCCGCTTGTTCGATAGAAGAAAAATCTTCGCTATTGTTTTTTTGAGGTATAAAGTGTTCTGCGTTTTCTTCAGATTGTCCTGCTTGCTCCTCCCATTCCCTGAGATATGTTCTTATTGAGCCGAAGATAGAATCGTTTACTTCTTTGGCAATCTCGAGCGATTTTGAGTTACTAACTCCAAGTTCTTTAGAAACATTTTTAATAAACTCAGAGGAAGGTTCAATACCCAGCATCACTAGAAGGATTTCATTTTGCAACGATCCGATCTGGTCGATCATCAGATTCTGATTTTGAGCAATCTTTTTCATCCTGACCGGCAGGTCGGCGGCAGTGATAGCGTCGCGCATCTCTTGAGGAAGTTCGTTAAAATGATCTTTGATTATTTCTGAAGTGTCCTTATCCATGATATTTTATTTATTAGGCATCATTATGGCTTCGGTTCCTTTTCATCAAGTTTCTTAATAGCGTCCATGATGTCCTGACCGGCCTTTTTCTTTTTGCGGATAGCATCTGCAATATCTCGATTATATTTGCCTGTCGTCCCTCTTGTTGCTTTACCAAAAATTCCGCCCGTAGCCATTCGAGTCATCCTCTGACGTACCGAACCTAGCTGTTCAAATGTCTGAGCCATTTTTTTCTGGGGTGATTCTTGAATACCCTTAACTATGTCTTTTTCACGACTGGTCACAGCTTTCTGTGCACTGTCTATTTCTCCCTGTATTTTGGTGATTTTCTTCTGTACTGCTAGCATGCTGGTCTCAATAGTATTCCTGTGAATAGGGTCTGTTTCTGTAGCGAGCAAGCCTCCAAGTCTTGAATATTCGTTCTGATTAAATATAAGATCAGGTGATTTTTCTCGTTCAATCTTACTATGCACCATTTTCAAATTTTCTAACTCAGAATCTCTGCTCAATGCCCCGCTTCTTGTCGCAATTTTCTTTGCCTCGGTTTCAGAGTACTTTGCGTGTTGAGCCAGTTTATTATACGACTCAAGTTTGGCTTTTTTCACGGCATCAAATGAGGCTTTCTTGTCACCAAAGCCCGCGGAACTTACTTTTGTCAGACCCTTATTTAACAATCGACCTGCGCGTGGATCTATTCTGGATAGACCACGCGCAAAAGAGCTGTCTCTAAAGCCTGCTGCTGTGGCGCCTAGAGTGTTACGGCCTGTAAATTGGCCAACATTCTTCCATATATTTGCTGCCCCAATCTTCTTCATATTGATGAAAGATGTAGCCGCGCCACCCAGCTTTACTGCCGCTAACAATGGAATATTGAGCATAATGATCACAAATGCGGCGTTTATGGCCAACACAATAAACTCTGTTGGGGCAACGGCAGAGGTTGTGCCGCCTTGCCAGAGCCCTCCATACGCACCACTGTTGAATACATTGGTCTTGGTCAAGACTGTGAGAGCCACGTACATAAGGAGCAGGTACACCGGCATAAATATCAACTGAGACTTGAGCATGTTCCACCAGTCTTTGCCGTACTCTTCTATTTTGGGGACAATCCTTGCAGCAAATAGGATAGGAGAGAACGCCAGAAGGAAGATCAATATAAAAAGTCTCACGATGAAAGCCAATGAGGCCGCGAGGAAACTCAAACCAGCAGTTATCATGATGATAATGCCTGTGACAGCGATAAGTATGATCTTGAGTGCCGCCGCCGCTCCCCCACCATCGATCTCGGCCAGATCAAACTTTTTTGGATCAAAGGTGCTTTGGATCTGCAGTGACTGCATGAAGACTGCGGAGATGCCGCCGTCTTTGAAAAGGGTGTTTACGATCTCTTGAGACCGGGCTCCTACTTGGGCAGTTACATTCGAGCCTGCGTTGTCGATGATTTTCCCAATATCGGGTTGCCCAGGGACCATGGCTCTATATAGCGCGAGAGAGACTACGTTCGAGGCGTCGATCAGTACTCCTGTCATGAAAAAACTAAAGTTGATGAGGATGCCGGCGACTACGATATTCTTTACCAGGTCTCCCCAGTTTGGGCGAGATATCCCCAGGATGAGTTGGATGGCGGCATAGAGAAGGGCAAATATAATAAACAGCCCAGAGACATCGCGAATAATCTTCCAGACATCATAGATTGCCGGAGTACTTTTCACTATTTCCTTGATGTGAAGGGTGATGTTTATGGAGACGTTGAGTAGTGTTCCTGCGAGTGCCAGAAACCAGGAAGTTACCGAGAGGGCGATACTTGCAATCAGGGCGAGGAGTGATGCTACAAATTCCCAGAGCCCTTCGTACCCAAAGATGTTTAAAATAGAGAATGCATGTGCGGAATGAATAGGGAGGGCAAGGACGCCGATCAATACGAAAAGACTACATATAACCGCGAGGCGAGCTCGTCGTCCGGAGGACCCCACTCTATTTTTTTGTAAATAAAAAGGAGAAATCATATTATTGTGTCGTCGGCGTACTCGTACTCATGGCGTTGCAGGCATTGAGGTAATTTGTAGCTTGAACATGCCATTCCTCCGCAAGGGACTGCGCTCGGGCGAGGTTGTTCCTGGCATTACGAACGTTCTGGTTGGTGGCGATAGCTGTATCTCCCGAGAGTTGGGCTCGTTCTGCCCTGAGCCCTTTGAGACTCTCTGTACTCGTGGCCTGTTCAATCCTGTACTGGAGATCGAGAGTTTGTTCAATGAGTGTTGCGAGTGCGGCTGGAGAGGTGTCGATTTTCTGACGGTAGTCCCCTATTTCTTTGTCTGATTTGGTGATGATTTTGTCTATAGAGGCGGCGGTTACGAGGTCAAACTTCGATGCATAACACGCAGAGGCAGTAGCGTAGATTTGTCTCTCGGCCACGAGCACATCCACTGCTTGTTGTCGCATAGTTGCGTATTCCGTTGTCCGATCCATGTCTTCCTGAAGGCCGTCGAGGTACTTTTCTTGGGTGTTTCGAAGCTGGTCCTTATTTTCTTTATGAGTGAGTTCGTCTATGAGAGAACCTCTGCCGTTTGAAGACGATCCATCCTTGGTTGCCGCGGCCAGGCCGGTCTTGAGTGTTTGCACAATGAGTGCAGACGCCACTTGGCTTACTGCTTCATCGATATCGCGGATATTGACTATCTGGTCTACCGATGAACCGAATTGCTTTGTGAGTGATGCACCGATAAAGGAGCCGGGTGTTTCCACTGTGCATGTCTGGTACGTGACACTTTTATCCTTGTTCACTACTCGACGCGAGCCGGGCGGTGCAACATTGTAAGGCCCAGCTTCCCTGCTGTCGGGTGCATAGGTCTTGGTGTCTGTGCATTTTGTCCAAGACATATAACCACCACCGATAGCAATGTCAGCTTGAACGGAATTTTGTTTGAGGGCGATGGCCTGGCGGATATCACTATCTGCCATGATATAGGAGCCATATACGTTGTTGGCGGGATTGGTGGTCATTTCTAGAAACGCCGGCCACCCACCCTGGTTGAAGTCGCCGTTTACAAAGCCCTGGATACTTTTTCCGTTCACAGTCAGGCTAGGGCCGTTCTTTGCATTGTTATATATATTACTCAGTGTACAGGCGTACTGTCGTCTGTTCGATTGGAGATTGAGTGCTATCGAGAGCCGGACATCCAGACTAAATGGTGAACAGAGGAGTTGTGAGAGTGCACCTTGATTGCTGAGGAATTCTCCGGAAACTTGGTCAGCAAAATCGAGCATCATAGCACCTGGGTTGGTGGGGAATGCCGGGTTACCTTCGAATCCGGAGTTGATCCAGTTCACCAGATCGCTCGTCATCTTTTGTAGAGCTATTTTTACCAGCGCCGCAGCCAGACCCTTGTAGAGACATTCGACCTGGGACTGTTGGTTGGTGCTGGACTCGATGTCGGCATTGGTGACAGAAACCGCGGTGGCCTGATTTGCGGCAGATTTGCCCGCTGATGTGGCCTTGGCTGCGGCGCAGGCGATGATAGCTGAAGCAGGTTTTGGTTGAGCAGAAATCACGATCAGAAAAATCGCCATGCCCACAATGGTGCATATCCCGACGCCAGCGATAGTTCTATATATATTTCGGGAGATAAAAGTCATGTTAATAGCGGAAAGGCACATCCATAACCAGCGAGTTTACTCGAAGTTCGATACCGGCACCGTCCATGATGTCACCCGATCTAGCCAGTGCGCTCATCAGTTTTTGTGTCCCGACAGTGTAGGTGTTGATGGCCGTCATGCTCTTCACAGGATCAGTGCCCATGGCTCTAAATGATTGCGCTGAAAACTTGAGTTGGGCAAATGCATTTACCAGGTCGAGCATGGTGCTCTGTGCAGATGACGGAGTCGGTGTAGCCAAAAGAGTGGCAATGATCTTTGTGTACCCAGCAACGATAGGGTCTATATTTTTGAGAAGTTCAGGATCTTCGTTATCGACAGAGTCACGGAGGATCATGCCTTCGTTGGAGGTCCAGGTGTATAGGTTCAAGGCACGGACTATCCCCTCCTTCCAGTTTTCCATGACACCTGGGGTCGAGTCAGCAACAACGCGAAGGTTGGCTTGTTTGTACGTTGGGGCTTGGGTTGAGTTGAAAGCGTTTGAGACTACATTTTCAAAGTTTGAAGCCGCTAATGCGGTATTTCCTGTTTGGCCGGACTGCTTGAGACCAAGATATGTCATGAAAAAGTCACTGCCGAAATTTTCGGTGAGAGTGGGTTCTGCGACGGGTTTATTTTTCGCGGAAGCTTTTTCGATCGAGGAGGCGCTCACAAACTGCTCCTTCCAGTTATCAGTCCCAGCGATCACAGGGTTAGGTGGGGTCGTAGAGATTGCGACGACGTCTATTTTCCCTGCCGAAGACAGGGCTAGTCGGGTGCCCAGTACATGATAGGCGGTTGCGCCGACCGCAACAGCACTCACAATGAAAATAATGACCGTCTGTTTGCGCGGGTAGGAAAATGCCATGCTAGGTAATTATATCAAAAAATGTCAGCCTATTTTTAGGAAAATATGGGGATAGTACGCCACGTGATACAATTTCGAGATGAACAAGAGTATTCTTATTCCCGCCCTGCTCACTTCCCTGTTTTTGGGGAGCAGTATGGTGGTACACGCCGAGACAATATCATCATTTTCACGTGACTTATCGGTCGGTATGAGCGGACCAGACATTATTTTGCTACAAAAGATCCTCAATACAGACCTTATAACCCGGATTTCCTCGAGTGGTCCAGGGTCACCTGGTCAGGAGACCCTATTTTTTGGTCCAAAGACTACTATTGCCGTAAAGAAGTTCCAAGAAAAATACGCATCAGAGATACTTCTGCCTGCTGGACTATCGCGAGGAACCGGATACGTTGGTACCAGAACTAGACAGATGTTAGAAAAAGTTAGGCCTGGAGCCGTATATTCACAGAAACCTTTGGTTGGTAGCACTATTAGCACCAGCGGCACAAGCACTACCGAAACACGTACGACTCTGGCGCCTGTGTCTATATTGCCGTCTACGTCACCTTCTAGTCTCCTACTTCGTAAGGATATCCTCTCTCAGGCTCAGGCTTTTGCGGCTATTTTGCCAGATGACGTGCTTATTTTTGGCACTTCACATACTAGGGTCAAGGCCGGAGACACATTGCACATAACAGGGGTTGGGTTTGCTACGGATACCACGGTTCATGTGGGCAATTTCTTTTCTACCAAGGTTTATGCGACATCGACAGGCGACATATCATTTGTTGTCCCCTCTTTGGCGCATGGTTCATATGATCTTTGGGTAGATACAAAGACAGGCACAAGCAAAATAAAGTCTCCCACAAAAATAATTATTTCTGACACATCTGATGCACGCCCATCCCTCGTTTCTGTTTCTCCAGAATCAGTCGGACAAGGCGGGGTCATTACCATAAAGGCGGACAAGCTGGACGCTGTGGGCAATACAATATACTCATCCCTTGGTATACTAAGGTCGGTTCCATCTGTGGACGGACATACCCTGACGTTCAAGGTCGATGATCTGGCTAACGCTCCAGTCTTTTTCCGGAACACTACAGCCGATCGCTATGATGTAACCTTTGGTATCGGAAACTCCTCCGGCTTGAGCCTAAATTACGGCCATTTTATTATATACAAATGATATATCGCAAATTTCTGACATGTACCCTCATTGTATGCGCACTGTTTTTTTCGAGTGCAGCACGAACTGTGGCTGCAGGATTTCAGGACGGAGGCAAACTACAAGGGCAAGATAGTCAGTGCTCGTGCTCGGGAGGTCAGACCATCAAGGTCCTGAGCTATGTCGACCACGCCAATCATGTGTACCTGTACCAGCCTGGAGTGACTCGGCTCTATTCAAATTACAATATCACCCAGTCCGGTCCATATTTTTTGGCCACCCTCCTTCCTGTCGCCGTATGTCTCGATTCGAGTGAGGAATGTGAAGGCAGTAGCGGACAGCAACCCGAAGGGATATTTCTGATGACAGGCACCTCTCTTAGTTCAGATCTAAAGTCTACGCTCGCCCTTATAAACGCAATACCAGGCTTCCCCGAACTTTCTAAGAAACTAGCTTTACTATTCCGAACCAGCTTTCCAAAGGGAGGTCTTCGGCTCTAACTTTTTCGTCCAGTGACAATTTTCTCCAGGCATCATCGAGTCTTGCCATTTCTTCTATACTCAACACCCCCTCGATATTTCTCTTTAGAAACTTTCTCTTGTGAGCAAAGCCGCCCTTTAGGATCGCAAAAAATCTCGGTATCTCAATGCCGTTTTCTTTGAATAATCTATCCGAGATATTCTCGATACTCAAAATAGCCGACTCTACTGTTGGTGGTGGACTAAAGGCGCCACGTGATACTCTCGCTATCATTTTTGGGGTGCCGAATACTTTGACTGAGATAGAAAGAATACTTTCCTTCCCCACTTTACTTTTTCCGTTTGTTTTGTCCGACTTTGCGATGATGCGTTCTGCCACTTCTTTTTGTACTAGTAAGACCATCCTACTTGGTCGAGGTTCGTGTTCCAGGAAAGATTCGAGGATGGCGCCGGTTATGTAGTAGGGAATATTGGCGACGACAGCGAACGAAGCGGAGCGAAGAAAATTTACGCCCGATTGGATTATTTTTGCGGCACCTTCTTCGGTTTGTTTGTTTGACTCGAGCTTTCGTAGCTCTAGAATATCATCGTGAATAAGGTACAGCTGTTCGTCCGCAATCTCTAATGCAAATTTTTCTTTTAATATTTCCAACGCACGATCATCCTTTTCAACAGCTAGCACCAGTGCACCAGCATCGAGTAGTGCGCGAGTCAGGATGCCTGTGCCTGGCCCAATTTCCAAAATCCTCTCCCCTTTCTGGATATTGGCAGCAGAAATAATCTGTTCCAATACATGCGTAGAATTAAGAAAATGCTGACCTAGAGATTTTTTGGGTGGGAGGTTCATAGAAATTTTTTTACTTGTTTTCCTATGAGCTTCATATTCTTTTTTATCTCCTTGATGTGCTGTTCTGGTTTTAGGTTTTCTGGTAATTCGCCACCAATATCCTTCATGGTCTGTCTGACTTTGCCGCCGATCATGAAATGGGCATTTCTGGCGGGCAAATCCCCTTTTATCCTGTCTCTCCTTAGTTTATCTTCTGTCTGGGTAATTCTAAAAAGATTCGCACCCAGTTCAACTCCGCCTGCTCGGTCCAAGAGTTCCCCCTTATTGATACCTTTACGCTCCTCTATCTCTCCGAGCGACATCCCATATAGCCCCCGATATCCGGCATCATTGAACATACCGAAATGGGAGACGCCAGCTTCCTTGGCGGTACTAAAAAGGAAACCGTGGCCTATTTTCGTCATTTTACTGATGTCAGTAAAATGGTCTTGAGTAAATTGCCTACTGTTATTACAGGCTTCCTTGGCTCTTCTGATCACTTCTTCGAAATTCTGCCATTTAGAATACCCAAGAACCACCATGAGCTCTCGTGCAGACCAATATTCCACCCCGTTTTCATCGGTTTTCTTGGTTTCTTCGAAACCTTTTGCCGGTTCTGTGAGTCTGATTTCTTGTGACATGGAAGTAGTATATTCCCCTAGAAAGAAAAAGCCACTTCCGACGCACACGATTTTATTTTAGAGTAATAAAATGTTACCTTTAATTGATAAGGATCCTGGTTTCTGATACTCTTAAGACACATGAAAATGATGCTTGAATTTGACTATAAGAAGGCCACTCAAGCGATAAACTATCTGACGAAGAAGGAAGGGGGTCAGATCGACAAACTGAAACTCATAAAACTAGTGTATCTTGCAGATAGGTATCACTTGAGGAGATATGGTCGTCCCATCGTGAACGATGCTTATTTTGCTATGCCATTGGGACCCGTAGGTTCATCCGTAAAAGACATCGCGGAGTTTTCTGACTTTCTAGACGAATCTGAACGTGATTATGCTGGGACATATTTGGGTCATGGTGCTACTCCTAACACAATGGTTTCTATTGCCGATGTAGATTCTGGAATTTTTTCAAAGAGTGAAAAAGAAGCCCTTGATTTTGCATATAATGAATTTGGTGGTCAGACGGCGGCAGCATTGGTGAACGTTACACATCGTTATCCAGAATGGAGTAAATTTAAGAGCGCACTAGAATCTAAAGAGACCACTAGAGAACCGATGTCATACTCTGAATTTTTTGGAAATCCAGTGAATAGCTCTGGAGATAAATTTAGTCTTTCCAGCGATATTTTGTCGGCCTCAAAGGATCTATTTGAAGAAGATTATAAAGTCGCGGAATACTGGAAGTAATAAGATTATGACGAATACACTGCAATGGAGATCTCGGCTGACATCCAAATATTGGCTACTATAAAAACAGGTTCCGTCTATTACTTTGAGGAAGAGTCACTTTCCTCTCAGGAACCCCATTTTTTTGTGATTCTTAACAAGAATCCGAGGACCGATGAATTTTTGATACTGGTTTGCGCTTCATCACAAGTCGAAAAGCGCAAGAATATCGGCAAAAAACTCGGCTTTCCAAGCGAAACACTCGTAATTATTTCTCCTGGCGAGTATAAACTTTTTAAAAAAGAGACAGTTATAGACTGTAACCGTGCCTTTGAAAAAACAGCTCAATTTTTGATTGAAAAACTCAAAAATAAAAAACTTAGGGTATGTACAGAGAGGATGCCAAACACAATTGTTAATAAGTTGATTGGGGGTGTTTTGATGAGTTCACAGATAGCTGAAAAGGTGCAAGAGATGCTTAAGGCAAATTCTTCTAAAAATCAATAAAGATCGCTTTTGCACCACTTGGCTTCTCTGGGGCCTGTTCTTCTATAAGATTTTTATCTATATCATCGATAAACTCAGATGGAAGATTGACTCGCTGTGCGCCATACACTGTGCGGATGACCGTGTAACTCAGGTGCACTTTCTTTTTTGCACGAGTGATGGCCACATAAAATAGTCGTCGCTCCTCTTCTTCCTCGGCCTGACCGATCCCGGCGTCGCCCATATGTTTGAATGGAAAAAGGTCTTGCTCGAGGCCCGCGATGAAAACATGGTCGAACTCCAAGCCTTTCGAAGCGTGAACAGTCATCAGTTTCACGGCGTTCTCATTCTTCTCGAGATCGTCCTGGTCCGTGGCTAGTGCAGCATTGGAAAGTAAGGCCTCGATACCATCTTCTGGTGGCAGATGATCGTACTGTGCCGCAACAGAAACCAGTTCCTGCACATTCAGTAGTCGCTCCTCGTCCTCAGTGTCACCACTGCGCAAAACTTTGCCCATGCCAGTATTTTCGATAACAAATCGAACTGATTCCGACGGCTTTTTTTCCCTTATCTCAATGCCGATATCACCGAGCAATTCCCAAAACTGGCTTATCTTTTGTCTCATAGCTAATGGAAGCAAATCCTCACGACCAGATAGGACTTTGGCTAGGGTGGCCTTCCCTATCCCTCGCGTAGGGACATTGATGATGCGCGCAATATCTGCCCACCCACCCTCTATTTCAATTGATGACGAAGTGTCTATCTCTGTGGGGATAAGGGATTGTGTGCCTAATTTCGGACTCCGCTTGATATTCAAGGAAGCACGAATATACGAAAGTACGTCTTTTACTTCTTTTCGTTCGAAGAAGCGCACGCCAACCAGTTGATAGGGAATATTTTTCTTAATAAAAGCCTCTTCTATGGCGCGTGATTGGAAATTTGCACGATACAGTACAGCGATCTCGCGTGGGTCTGTTCCCTTTTCTATAAGATCTCGTGCCTCATCGGCGATCACTCGCGCCTCTTCTAGCTCGGTATAGGTTACGTTCATGGATATTTTTTCTCCATGATCATTGTCGGTAAACAGATTCTTTTCCCGACGCATCCTGTTCTTCTCTATCACGCTATTTGCTGCCGCAAGGATATTTTTGGTAGATCGGTAGTTCTGCTCGAGGGTGATAACCGTTGCTTCAGGATAATCTTTCTCAAAATTAAGAATATTTTCTATGGTTGCACCCCTCCAGCTGTATATATTTTGGTCCACATCGCCCACCACGCAGATATTTGATGTTGTTTCCGCAAGACCTACCCTTGCGCCATCGACCAGCAACTTTACAATTTGATACTGAACCTTGTTTGTATCCTGGTACTCATCGATATGAATATATTTCCAGACCGATCCGTAATGTTTCCTGACATCTTCGTATTGTTTCAATAGTTTGGCGGCCTTCAAAAGAAGATCATCGAAGTCGCAGGCTTTTTCCTTGGCCAAGATGGCGTCGTATTTTTCCCAGACCTCCGAAACTGTCTCTTCTGTATAGCCACTGGCGCGATCACGATATTCCAGATAGCCCATACCATCACCTTTTGCCCTGGAGATCATGTTCAGAACAGTTCCAGGCTCGAACCTCTTTGGATCGACAGAGCTCTGTGCCATAGCTTCTTTGATAGCTCTACGTGAGTCTGATCGGTCGTAGATAGTAAAATGTCGCGTCAGCCCTAGTAAGCGAGCATTTTCTTTGATGATATGTACCCCGAGTGCATGAAAAGTACTCACAAATGGCCGTTCGGTCATCGAAACGGGAATATTGAGTGATTTGTCAGTCTCCAACAAGTGCACTACTCGCTCGCGCATCTCTTTTGCCGACTTATTTGTGAAAGTGATCGCTAGGATCGATGAAGGCGTTACGCCTTTTTTGATGAGATTGAGTATTCGGTGAGTTATGACACGTGTCTTCCCTGCACCAGCTCCTGCGATGATAAGAACTGGTCCATCGGTAGTGTCGACGGCTCGTTGTTGGGCAGGATTGAGTGCAGGCATGGGCTGTAGTTTAACACATCACCTGTATATGCATTCGTCTACACGTATCCTGATGGTGTGCGTGGGGAGACTAGGTTTTTATTTTATAGGTTCACCACATAACTTGACTCCATGGCAACAAAAACCACCTGTGTACATCTATCGTTGACTTTAAATCTGAGCCTGATACGCTAGGAAGGCACCATATAACGGTGTGGCTCTAGGACCGCTTAACAGAGCCATATTTTTATGAAAGTTTGCACACTAGGACGAGCGCCGATCTGACATGGATGTCTTGCGGAAGTGCCAGTTTTGTTATGAAATTACATCATAGGGAAAAAACTCAATATACCTCTTGTTTCAAGCGCTGGATGTCTCTCAGCGTACTTTTTATAGCCACTATTTCACCTATTTTGACCTTCTCAACGACCGCACACGCCGGTCTTTTTTCTTTCTTTTCTGAGCTTCTCGGGAGCGAGCAGGCTGCAGCCAAGGTTGAACCAGTAAACTCCAATGTCAGCTCCCAAAAGATCGCCCTCCTCCAAGCTGCAGTCAATACCGATCCCAATCCCCACAAAGCAGGAGATCTTACTCCTGTTATCGGTGGTGCCCTCGTTGCCGACCTGGCGGTAGCTGACTCAGTGGGGGGTCTTGATGATGTCAATACACAGATCAGTCTCTATACTGTCCGTGAGGGGGACAGCCTATCTACCATCTCCGAAATGTTCAAGGTTTCGGTCAACACTATCATGTGGGCAAACGATATCAGCAAAGCATCTGCTATTCAGCCTGGTCAAACCCTCATTATCCTCCCAGTTTCTGGTATCAACTACAAAGTAACAAAGGGAGACACTATCAGAGGCATTGTTGCCAAGTACAAAGCAGATCTCGATGAAGTTCTGAACTACAACGGCATAACCCTCAACTCTGTCCTTGCGGTTGGTGACACCATCATCATTCCCGATGCCGAACTCGAAACAATCACTCCCACCAAGGCTAGTGCAGGCAAAACTGTCCCAAGCGGCTACTTTATGCGTCCGATAAAAATCGGCTATAGTTCCCAGGGAGTTCACGGGCACAACGGTATAGATTTGGCCGCTCCAGTAGGTACTCCTATCTATGCTTCAGCTGGAGGCAGGGTCATTGCTAGTGTTTCTGGTGGGTGGAATGGAGGCTACGGGAGCTATGTGATCATCTCTCATCCCAACGGAACTCAGACACTTTATGCGCATACATCGAAAAATTTTGTTGCTCTGGGTCAAGTTGTGGAGAAAGGCATTCGGATTGCCGCTATCGGACTGACAGGCAAAACTACAGGACCACACGTACACTTTGAGATTCGTGGAGCGAAGAACCCATTTTGATAAATACCTTTCACGGTTACTCTTTTTTCTGCCTATACTGCAGGGCCTCTAGTATGTCTGCCTTCTCTATGGTCTCTCGTCTTCCCAAATCCGCTATAGTCTGAGCCACTTTGATAACGCGATGAAATGCCCGACCAGAAAGTTCATGTTTTTGAGCGAAGGTCGCCAAAAGATTGCGTACATCGGAGGGCATGACAATACACCTTTCTATATCCTGAGCACTCATCTCACTGTTGCATGATTTGTGAATACCGAACCGCCCAAATCTCTTGCGTTGTAGTTCCCTGGCTTTCATCACTCGTACACCTATCTCTGCTGAAGTTTCAGAAACAACTGTTCGTGCTGCCAGTTTCTCATAATCTATCTTACTGACATTGAGGCACACATCGATGCGGTCCAGGATGGGGCCAGATATACGTCGCTTGTAAGCCAAGAGAACATGGTTAAGACAGGTACACCCGTGGTCTCTGCCCTTACCGCAGGGACACGGGTTCATGGCCGCAATGAGGATGCACTGCGCAGGGAAAGTGACGGTACCTCTGGCCCGAGAAATTGTGATAAGCCGGTCTTCTAAAGGTTGACGTAAAGCTTCCAGGACACCACGTTCAAATTCGGGAAACTCATCGAGAAAAAGAACTCCGCGATGAGCCAGAGTGACCTCCCCTGGTTTTGGAAAAGCGCCACCTCCGACGATAGATGGATATGAGGCCGTATGATGAGGGGACCGAAATGGTGGATATGTGATCAGTTCATCTTTTAGTGTCCTAGCTGCAGAATGAATGCCTGTAACTTCAACAGACTGATCATAAGACAGGGGTGGAAGAATAGATACAAAACTATGAGCCAACATTGTCTTACCTGTGCCCGGAGGACCAGACATGAGGATGTTATGTGCACCCGCTGCAGCTATTTCTAGGCCTCTTTTGGCGGATTCGTTGCCACGGATAACACTCATATCGATAGAAATAGAAGGGGGCAAAGAATGATTGTCTTGGAAATTGGCCTCGATCGGTGACAAGTGTTTTCGTCCAGATAAGTGGTCCATCAGTGCATTTAACGAATCCACTCCAAAAATAGTTATGCCTTGGGCCAAGGAGGCTTCCCGACGATTTTGTTCCGGAACAAACATCGTATGGTAACCCTTCGTACGTGCTTGGCAAAGGATGGGAAGTAGGCCTGAGATTTTGCTCACACATCCTTCTAGTGACAATTCTCCCAAAATCAGTATTCCACGCGGGTCAAACTGTAGATTGCCAGCAGCAGCAAGATACCCAATAGCCATGGCCAGATCAAACGAAGGACCTTCTTTTCGTACGTCTGCAGGGGCGAGAGATATGACAACCTTTTGGTTTTTCTGTTTTGGGGAAACGTAACCACTGTTCTTGATGGCGGCTGAGATCCTATCTTTTGCCTCATCTATGGAGCGATCACCGAGGCCGACCACAGAAAAAGCATGTAGACCGTTCGATATGTCTACTTCTATAGTTACGATGAGTGCGTCGAGGCCGATCAGTTGGGCGCTGTATACTTTTGCGATACTCATGCACACATCATACGCAGGCAAGATAAAATCCTGATAAAAAAATGTTCAAGAATTGTTCAAAAAAAGTTCAAATATTGTTCAAATATTGAGAAAATTCCTAATGCCCGTGCTTTATCGAGATTTTGGCTCCAGGATTTGCTTCGAGCCTATCTTGTTCTATTGGCTTTCCGCAAACTTCACAGTTGCCATAGGTTCCGTTTTCCATGCGTTCGAGCGCACTTTTGACTTCGTTGAGTTGATTTTCTAGTGCCGTGACGATGCCAACATTATCTTCGAGTTCTTCGAGTTTGTCTGCCACTTCGTTTTCATCGGCCGTATCTATCTCCATACCTCCAGCGTTGGCTTCCCACCCTCCCGCGACACTGGGGTTCCTCTGGCCGATTCTACCCAGCTCTTCTTCAAGAGTCTTCTTCTCTTCAAGGAGTTTTTTCTTTAGATTTTCCTGATCACGTTTGTTCATAATGGGGTTTATTACTAATAAATTAGGATGATCTTACCTTATGGCTCGGGCCTTTTCAAGTCGTGTAAGAATCTCGGTGAGTGTGCTTTCCTTGTTAGTCAGTACTAGCTTCGTATTGTTATCGACGAATGAATAGAGGAAAAGTGTCTGGCCAGCTTCGTCTTCGAAGGCTCGGACGTCTTTGTTTTTTATTATTCTATCTTTGAAATGTCCGCGGATGGTGAGATATGGTACAGGCGCATCAGCAGAAGGGGTAGTAGAAGGTGTAATAGAGGATGGTGTGGTAGTTCCACCTTCTCCAACATTTGCCACCCCCCTTACGTCGCTCGGAAATAGATAATATTTGAGATCATCAGCCATGACACTTTCCCACTGGAGCATGCCCGCGAAGGTGTTTTGGAAAAATACGCTCGTACCGACTACAAAGAGACTCTTCTCTCCGGCAGGGTTGGCATAGACTCCGATCATCATCGGCCTATCGAGCGATCGCAGTAGGATATCAGGAGTTGGGATGTCGAGGAGACCGATCATCTCTGGCCCGCCGACACGCATCTTTTGTGCACCAGCGGTCTTTGTTGGAATAATTTCTTTTATTGTACCAGGCGCCTGAGATTTTGCCGCTTCCCTTTCGATACGCGACTTCAGAGTGTTCACGTTGAGGTTGTCGGTTTCGATGGCTGCATAGGATTCAGAAATAACCAATGACGGTGCAACTTTTTGTTCCTGTGTAACAGGCGTGGCCGGAGCAAGAGGGCTTTTGCTATACAAGTAGTAAGCACCGATCACTCCTGCCCCGATAAATATCAAGATAAGAATCATCAAAAAAGCTTTCTTGGCACCGTCACCATGTGGGCGTGGAGATTGTATTTCCCCGGCATTTTCTTGCTGGTCTTGTGTTTGAGTCTGGACTTTTGCTCGCTCTACCTCTTTTTTCCTTGTCTCGGCTATGGTCATGGTCGCAAGCGATGCTCGTTCGCGTGCCATAGCCTCTGCAACATCGCTCTCATAGGTGCGCAAAGGTTTCAGATTTGGATCTTGAGGCAGATGGGTCAGTGTCGAAGAAAGTCTCGGTGTATGGTTTGTTTCGGCGATCTCGTTTGCCAGAGCGTCTGCGAGTGAGGGTTTGTCGCTAGTTATAGGAACCGGTGGAGCTGGAATGGGTGGAGCTGGAATAGGTGGTGGAGCATAATGAGCTCTAACCTGTATAGGAGGAGGAACCACTAGAATAGGAGACGGTGGAACCGGGGAAGGTGCATGAGTTGTGACAGCAGTAGGCATCACTGGCATCACAGGTGCCGTAGGTGTTACAGGTGTTTCGAGGGGTGTTGTTCTCACAGACTGTCCTTTTGGTGTGATGTTTACGGTGTGGCTTGGTAATGAGGCAGGACGAGGTTTCGGAGGAATAAATTTGATCGCGGCGATACCTGCAGCATCAACCGTATTATCTGGCTCGTCTTTTACTGGAGAAATCGTGAGATCGGCTGTTATGTCGAAGACACGCTCTGCGCCACCATCGTCGCTGTCGATAGGGTCATTGAATCCTGGTGCGTTTTGAGCTGCTTGAGGTCTTGGGTCCTCTTTCATATCCGTCTATTATAGCGTTGAGTGAGGGTGAGTGGAAGCTCTTTCAGACATATTTCAAAAGAAACTGATACACAAGTTTACTGAACAGGATTAAAATAGGATCTGAAGAAGAAAAATTACTTTCTTCCCGCACTTCTCAAAAGATATTTACCTGGGTTTTCATCGAGGTCCATGAAATGGTCGGCAACTTCGATAAGTTTTGCTGAGGTTGATTTACCGAAAGACACAACTTCTACTTGACATCCCTGACTCATCTGAAGGTATTTGACCAATGGGATAAAATCGCCGTCCCCTGCCACAATGATGACACTATCGAGTTTTGGTGCGGCACTGACTGCATCTATGGCCAATCCCACATCCCAGTCGGCCTTCTTTGCACCGGAACTGAAGACTTGGAGATCCTTGACTCGGGTTTCGATACCCATTTTGGTGAGTGCGTCGAAAAAGGCCGTTTCCTCACCAGATTCGGTAGCGATAACGTAGGCCACTGCACGGACGAGTTTGCGCCCATCGAGAGCGTCTTTGACGATTTGGCCAAAATTGACCTTGGAATGATAAAGGTTTTTCGCACTATGATAAAGGTTTTGGGCGTCGATAAAAATACCGACACGCTGTTCCTTATGTTTGATTACTGACATATATTGAAATAATTACGTACGTTTATTAAAAGAGCGACGTTAGTAAGAGGACTCGTAATACCCACTAAATTATCACATACACTGAGATTTCTTACTAGATATTACTGACTTACTCGCTTACTCACTCTCCATTACTTCTTGAGATCCAACTTCTTGATGATAGTTGAGTAACGGCGAGGGTGGTTCTTCTTGAGATATACCAAATGAGTCTGGCGATCGGCTACCATACCGAGCAAACCACGACGTGAGTGGTTATCCTTCTTGTGTTTCTTGAGATGGTCGGTCAATTCGTTGATCCTCTTGCTCAAAAGTGCAACCTGAACCTCTGGAGATCCGGTGTCCTTGTCGTGAACTGAAGTCTCCTTGATTATTCGTGTCTTTTGTCGTGTAGTTAACATGATGATGAATAGTAGCATGGATAAGGGTGAGGCGCAAGACTGATTATAAAAAATTGAGGCCCGCAGGTTGATCCCGCGGGGCCTCTAAAAAACAAAAATGCGAAAAGATATGAGTAACTTGATGAATGTGCGAGCCCAGCATCCGCTTGCAAGACGGAGCTATACTACAGGGTGTTCGACAATCCTCCTTTGTTTGCTTGAGCGGAATTGCCCAAGTTGCGTTGTACTGGCATTACCCGAGATCAATTACGAGATGGGCCGCTTGACCCATCTTTGATCCGATCGCCGTAGAGGCGAATTATTGTTCGAATTGATCGCTCGGGTGAGCGCCGGCGCCGGCCGCGGTGACGAGATGAGCTTTATTCTTATTTAGGGCAGCGAATCCCTTGAATGAGTTTCCCTTCGGCGGTCCTGTGTTCATGGCGTTTTGCCTTTTTTGTTTCAGTTTGCAGTTTCCTATCCCTACAAGGAACGGTCTTACAAACCGAATGGTTCATTATTATGACCTACCCTAGCTTCCAGGCTTGGAAGTTCGCACCAATAGGTCATTTCAATAAACAGCCTAACACATTGAGATTATTTGTCAAGTAACCACTAAGGTTAGAGATTGCTACAATACCCCTATGTCGCACAACATTAAGCAACTCAAACAGCAATTCTTGGAATATCTAGAGATCGAAAAAGGCCGCTCACTGCGAACTGTTATTGTCTATGATCAATATCTCAAGCGCTTTATTGCCTACGCCAAACTCGAAAAACCTGAACAAATCACTCCTGATACCGTCCGCGACTTCCGTCTTTGGCTCAATCGTCAATCCAGCGGTCGTCGTGGAGGTGAAACTCAGACACTAAAGAAAAAAACCCAGAACTACTATCTCATTGCTCTACGTGCATTCCTCAAATTCCTCGCCAAAAGGAATATCAAAGCCATGTCCCCTGAGCATATTGAGCTCGCCAAGGTGGGTGAACGTCATATCGATCTCATTACTCCCGATGAATTGAAACGATTGATGGTCGATCCCAAAGATGATGACCTCAAATCTCTTCGAGACCATGCCATCCTTCACCTTCTGTTCTCTACCGGCCTGCGTGTCTCTGAGCTCTGTTCCCTCTCGCGGGATATGGATATCGATGCTGACGAGTTTTCCATCCGCGGTAAAGGAGAGAAGATCCGCGTAGTTTTTATTTCTGAAGAAGCCCGCAAAGCAGTCAAAAAGTATCTACATAAACGCGTCGATATCGATGATGCCATGTTTGTCAGACTCAACAAGGAGCAGGCTCGCGGTGGCGACCTCGTCCTCGACAAGCGTTCTGTCGAGAGGATCGTGAAGCAATGCGCCATCAAAGCCGGGATCTCAAAAAAAGTCACTCCCCACGTCATCCGTCACTGTTTTGCCACCGATCTTCTCTCGAACGGTGCCGATCTACGCGCGGTGCAGCTGCTCCTAGGTCACTCGAGTATTTCGACAACGCAGATCTATACGCACGTGACCGATACAGAGCTCAAAAGAGTGCATAAGGAGTTTCATAATAAGAGGAAATAAAAACCGCGCTTTGCTGATCTGTCCACTAAATGGGGTACAGATCATGTAGTGACCTGGTTTCCTGGGTAATAAAAAATGTCACCGCAGGGTGACATTATGAAACCAGATTCCGGATTACTTGGGATTAAGAATGTAAGATAACAAGCAAATTCCCTTGGAATAGTTCAGTTGTGAAAGACGCCAGCTCCATCCAAGTTCGCGGTTTGTGCAATTGCCGGACAACATCACCAGCTCTCTGTGTCAAAAATGGACTCAACCCAAAGCGCCTGTACCCTTCTGTAATAGCTTCGCCCCACGTCTTGAAATTGCCGACGATCTCGTCACTGTGCACCAAGACAAAGTCGTCAGGATCGTATGTGAGAAATTTCCGTGAGTTCCGACGGATAATTTTGAGCATTTTTGAAACACCTTCGAAGTTCGCCCCCGTTGGAATTTCCTGGGGAATAGTGATTTGGAACATTTTCATATCAGACCTTTTGTTTGGTGTCGGATTTTACTAGTACCGACTCCTCTTTCTCCTATTCTACTCGCTTTTATTCGCATTTCAATTACAATGCAAGGAATGAAACTTATTTCCTGGAATGTAAATGGCATCCGCGCGGTTCACAAAAAGAACCTCTTTTTGCCCTTTATTGAAAAATACAAACCAGATATTCTCTGCTTACAAGAAACCAAGGCCGAGAAGGGTCAAGCAGTCATCGATCTACCAGAATACGAAGAATATT
>JBBQVG010000004.1:0-34293 GCA_038211765.1 Minisyncoccia bacterium
TTGGTGTCCATAGGAAATAATTATTTTAATAGTAGGACCGTATTCATCTAGAAGTTTTTCCTGAGTATGATGGAAGAATTTGCAAAAAGTACAAGAATTAACGGAATACTCGACGATCTTTATAGGAGCATTTGGATTGCCAAGAATATGATCGGCTGCGCTGACAGGAACCAGGCTGATTTCGGGTTGTGCCTTGAGATTTCCGATTGCGGCTTCATTGTTTTGTGCTGCAGGTTTCTGAGTCCAGATAATAGCGATGGCAATAATAGCGCAGCCAATGATGATGGCTGAAGGGAGTGTCAATAGAGGGTTGGTCTTGGTGTCCATAGGAAATAATTATTTTAATAGTAAGGTCAGTATAGCATCTAGAATGGTAGTGTGTATGTCATCGCATGAATTGCTGGCATTTCCCATGACGTAGTATCAAGTCGAATTTCTTTGATCTGGCCAAGGTCCTTGTACTTGAGGTGTTTGTTGAGTAGGGCATAGTCGTATAGCTCTCGCGTGATCCGTACGTCTTCGGTGCAGTACTGGACAAGCTTCTCTATTTCTCCCTTATTCCACCACTCTACTGCTTCGGCTCCCTGTGCAATCTTGTTTTTTCCCAAGGTGGCTTCGGCGACGGTGTCGAGCTTGAGTCTCCTACCTAGTGTTTTTTGTACCTCTTTCATCAAATCCATACTTTTGATCTTAGTAAGATCTCCAGAGTAGTATTTATTTAGGAGGGGAATATCAAAGTGGTCGCCATTCCATGTCACGAACATCTCCGCCTGTTCGAGAATGGGCCACAGTCTGTTGAAATCCTTTTCGAAAAAACTATGGTAGCGGTTATCGAGGGAATCGTGGATGCAGATAACTGAGATATCGAGATCTGCTGGGTCGTTCGAACCTACATCCTGGAAAAAATTCTTCGTTTCCAGGTCAAAAGTTATTGTGCGCATCAAGATAGTTTAATGGAAAAGACAACGAGGTGCAAATACTGAACCTAAATCCACTTTTGAAAGCAACAAATCACAAGATAACAAGCTCCTCTTCTCCAGTCGCTAGGTTTTTCATGCGAAGTTTGCCGTTTTTGACTTCTTCATCTCCGATACAAATAATTCTAGCAATACTGCGTTTGTCGGCGTTGCTTATCTGGTCACCGAGTTTCTTGCCTGAAAAATCAACGGAAACTTTTGTGCCCTGTGCGCGCAATTTCTGTGCAACCTCGAGAGCGTATGGAGTGTTATGGTCACCAACAATACAGACCATGAGCTCAGCTACGGATTTGGCTTTGGGTACGGTTCCGTATGTTTCCATCAAATCCTGAGCAACGACATCGCCAGCCCCGAAGCCCACAGCACAAACCTTGTCTCCACCAAAAAGGGAAAGGAGATCGTCGTAGCGGCCACCGCCAAAGACCGAGCGGCGGTTTACCGGATTGAGGTCGTAGATTTCGAAGACGACACCTGTGTAATAGTCGAAACCCCGCATCAAGGTCTGGTCGAAACGCGCATTGGTAATACCCAGACTCTCCAAACCAGCGATCACTTTGCGGATCTCCCTGATACCCTGGTGCTCTTCGGCAGTCTGCGGTAAGTGCGTAGTAAATTCCTCAAAATTCTTAGAATTGAGAAGTGTCATAAACTTTTTAAAATCGGTCTCTACACCCAGCACTTCCATAGCCGCGGCTTCGAACCACTCGGCTTTGACCTTGTCTTTTTTGTCTATAAGTTTCGAAATCTTGCGTGTTCGGTCTTCATCCAAACCAAAAACATCACGTGTAACATAATTCATCACCTTGCGATTGTTGAGGCGTATCTCAAAATCTGTGTCCTTGAGTCCGTAGCCACGAGTAATGTCGTAGGCCATGTTGATGATCTCGATCTCTGCCGCAAGGGATTCTACACCAAAGATATCGGCATTGAGTTGCCAGTGTTCTCGCACACGTCCTCTCTGAGGTTGTTCGTAACGAAAAAGATTGGGAATAGAATACCAGCGTACTGGGTATACGAGTTCACGCTTGCGTGCTGCTACCATGCGTGCGACGGTCGGAGTCATCTCCGGACGGAGAGTGACCTCGCGGTCACCGCGGTCAGTAAATGTATATGTTTGTTCGCTCACGATCTCTTCACCTGATTTTGCTCGATATAGTTCTGCTGGTTCTAGAACCGAACCACCGTATTCCTCATAGCCGTATTTTTCGACGACATTGCGCCAGATATCCCAGATCTTTTTCTCGACGGCCATGTCTGCTGGGAAAAAATCACGCACACCTTTGTAAGCGTCAGTAGATAGTTTTTTGGGCTTTTCACTCATATGGATAATTCTAGCATATGTTTATGCATATGTTAGAATCAGCGCATGAAAAATAAACGCACCCTCATACTGTCGCTGATTTTGGCGATCATCATAATCCTAGCCATTGTCCACTATAGCAATAATGATACATCCAGAAGTACACTTTCAGACGATATGGACGCGTCTATTGCCACTTCTACAGACCCATCAAAGTTAGTGTATAGCAATTTCGATTCCCGCTTTTCCTTCGAATACCCGAAAGAGGTGTCTCTTTCTACCAGAAAAGTCACAAAGGACGGTGATACATTGGACGTCATTACTTTGAAATCTGGAGAAATAGAACTTACAATAGTGCCAAACATAAAAACAGCAAAAGCCGCAGAAGATGAGCTGGTGGTTTATTCAGGTGTACTTTTCGAAAATCCAAAACAGCTTCAGAATTCCAAGATAGTTGTAGGTGACTTTACTGGATTTAAGTCTGTCTTGAGTGCAACAAGTCTGCGCTATACTGCTTATAAAAAACGAGATGACGGACAATACCTTATATTGCGAAATGAGATCACTCTCCCAGAAGCCGCACAAAGGGAAAAAGCCGAAGGTATTTTTGAAGCAATTCTCAAAAGTGTGAAGGTCAACTAAGGTGCACACATCAAAAGAGATTATTTGGAAGAATGTCGGTGAAACTCCACTCGAGGCGTTGGAGCGTTTTCGTATGGAGGAGGTTTCAAGAGGACGAACAGAATTGAAGGATGTGCCGATGACTTATGCGGGAAGACTCGATCCCATGGCCGAAGGCAAGTTACTTATTCTGATAGGCGAGGAATGCAGGAAAAAGGAAGCATATCTTGGATTGAACAAAAAATACGAGGTTGAAATTGTTTTTGGAGTAGAAACTGATACTTACGATGCACTTGGTCTAGTAAAAGAGGGAGTTTCGGCGGCGGATTATGTCTCTGTAGATATCCTCGATAAAGTTACAAAAATACTTGCCACTTTTCCAAAGTCTTATGAACAGGCTTACCCCCCTTACTCATCAAAAACATATAGGGGAGTGCAACTTCACGAGTTGGCACGAGCCGGGCAATTGCCCGATGTGGAGCTTATGCCTACTCGAAATGTGACACTTTATTCAACTAGAGTGCTTGAAAAAGGAAATATTCCCGCCACTCGGCTGAAAGAACGTATTTTGCATAAGATAGGTCGTGTAAATGGCGATTTCCGTCAAGGGGAAATCGAAAAAAGCTGGGAACGATTTTTTATGCACAACTCTCCTGAAAAACTCCCATTTATTCGTCTTTCTATCCACTGCTCAAGTGGAACCTATATGCGCTCTCTTGCCCATGAACTGGGTCAAATGGTTGAGACTGGTGCGTTTGCACTATCTATCAAGCGAACAGAAATTATTGGTATCTGATTTTTGTCAAATCTTCTTGATTTTCCGATTTATTACCAACCTTGTGATATTATATATTTATGGCCCGCCCACTTATTATCAAAGAAGGACCCTTTGTCTTTTTACGCAATGTTATTGTGATGGAGGTAGTGGCTTTATTTGTATTTTATGTGGTATCACTCCTGGGTCATTATGAAAAGATATATCAAACATTTTGGATCGCAGGCATAGTGCGTTTCCAGATATTTCTGATTTTTACCCTTTCCATTTTTCAGCTTATTTACCTGACTCTCCTGTTTTTGGACTGGTATTTTACTCACTACGAGATTCACGAAAAGGAAATTATCAAGAAGACGGGATTGTTGTTTCGTCACAGGAAAACCGTTAGTCTGGCAGATATTGTTTCAGTAGAGATTTATCAGTCTCCGCTCAGTCGTCCGATCTTTCATGCCACTATTATCCTAGAGCACCAAAGTGGCCGCGTCACAAAGTTGAGGAATGTTCCACAGTTCAACGAGCATGTACATTATATAAAGCAACTTCTACCATCGAACCGTAACCGTCCATCGGATGAGGGTATCTTTACCATGATAGAACGTGGCGAAGATCAATTCTTGGAATTAAAAGAGACACTTCGCCATGATGCGCGCAATGGCTCTAGTAGTAAAGAACTAGAAAAGGCTGTAGTCAAAACTATTGTCGGCTTTATGAATGCCGAGGGCGGTACGCTACTTATCGGCGTGAGTGACGACGGTGAGGTGCGTGGGCTAGAACGGGATTTTAAGACTTTGCCCAGAAAGGATCGTGATGGGTTTGAAAATCACCTCAACATGCTTCTAAAAACAATGATCGGTTTGCCATTTGCAAAATACGTACGAACAACATTTGAGACCATTGCGTCAGTAGAATCAGAGACACCAGTGAAGTCAGGTCATCTCGCCGACCATTCTCCAAAAGAAGTCTGTATGGTTACAGTAAAAGAATCACACAAACCTGCGTACCTGCACAATGGTGGTGGACATGAAGAATTCTTTGTGAGAGTGGGGAATACCACACAGCCATTCTCGATGAGTGAGGCGGAGGAGTATATAAAGACGCGTTGGAAATAGAAGTACTACTTCAGATCCTTCCTAGTAGCTTTGGCACGATCGAGATTGGTAAGGAACTTTTTTCGTAGTCTTACATTTTTCGGAGTGATTTCGAGATATTCATCTTCACGCATTAGTTCGAGTCCGCGTTCGATAGTAAGTTCAAAAGGGGGAACAAGCATCAGAGCCTCGTCTTTACCAGATGAACGCATATTACTCATGGCCTTGCCCTTTGTTGGATTTACGTCCATATCATCGCCTTTGGCTGTGTCACCAATAACCATGCCCTCGTAAACCTCTACTGCAGGTCCGATAAAGAGGCGACCGCGATCTTGGAGATTCCAGAGAGAAAAACCAAGTGATTTGCCAGATTCCATCGAAGTCATCGAACCTGTCTCTCGCTTTTCAATCTCACCAGCATATGGACGGAATCCGAGTACGCGACTGGACATGATGCCCTCACCCTTGGTATCGATCGTAAATGCATTTTTGTAACCAAGAAGTCCTCGTGTAGGAATCTCAAAAATCATGCGCACCTGTTTTTCGTGGGTAGTCATGTTCATCATAATACCTTTTCGTTTGCCAAGTTTGTCGATGATGGCACCGGAGAATGCCTCAGGTACATCGATGATCGCTTCTTCGAACGGTTCACTCTTTACTGGTGTACCACTTTCATCGGCAACGTCCTTGATGATGACCTTTGGCTGGGAAACCTGGAGTTCATATCCCTCACGGCGCATATTTTCGATGAGGATTGCAATATGGAGTTCGCCACGACCATAGACTGTGAAGCCGTCTCCTGAGGCATCGGTCGAGAAATCAACTTTGAGTCCAACGTTGGTTTCAAGTTCGCGTTCGAGCCTCTCGCGAATCTGGCGGCCAGTAACAAAGGTGCCTTCACGTCCGGCAAAAGGTGAATTGTTAACGAGAAATTGGAGAGAGATAGTTGGTTCATCAACGGTGATCGCCGTAAGGGGTGTGGTGGATTCTGCATCAGTGATAGTTTCTCCTATGTAGATATCAGGAATACCTGCAACGGTGACAATGTCGCCTGACTCAGCTTCTTTTGCCTCCGTGCGCTTTTTGCCATCGAAAGTGAAAAGTTTTGTGATTTTTCCGGTAAATGATTTGCCGTTGACGTCTTTGACCCAGACATTCTGACCATTTTTTATGGTTCCACTGTAGATACGGCAGATAGCAAGTCGTCCAAGAAAATTATCATAGCCGAGATTGAACACCTGCGCCTTGAGTATTTCGCCAGCGTTCTTTGCGGCGTTGGCTGGGGGAACATGCTCTAGGATCATATCAAGAAGAGGCGTAAGATCCTTGCGCTCATCATCAAGCTTCTTCATGGCAACCCCCTGACGACCGATGGCATAGATAGTGGGGAAGTCGAGCTGGGCATCGTCGGCGCCGAGCTCCATGAATAGTTCCAAGACCTCGTCATGAGCACGTTTGGGATTTGCAGCTGGCTTGTCTATCTTATTCAAAATAACAATAGGTCTGATGCCAAGTTCGAGAGACTTCTTGAGTACAAAACGAGTCTGAGGCATAGGACCTTCTTGGGCATCAACCACAAGGAGTACTGTATCGATAGAGCGGAGTACACGTTCTACTTCTGAACCAAAGTCGGCGTGACCAGGGGTGTCGACGATGTTGATCTTGGTACCCTTGTAATTGATAGAGGTGTTCTTTGCATAAATAGTAATGCCGCGCTCTTGTTCGAGTGCGTTACTGTCCATGGAGCCTTCATCAGCGTGACCACACTGAGTCATAATGGCGTCAGTAAGGGTGGTTTTACCGTGGTCGACGTGAGCGATGATGGCGAGATTGCGTATTTCCATAGGATAAATGAATGAGCGTACATTATGGATTATTTTCAAAAAGATGTCAATTTTTCCTGAATTAATGAGTGCAATATGTATGTGACTTTAGTCATTTCCAGCACGCCGAGTTCAACAATCTATTGCAACACCTGTGATAAAAAATACTCCGACATCTTGCACGGCTAGTGCATGGTGTCGGAGTATGTGACGTTCGGTCAACGGGCGTCATTGTTATCTTGACGATAGACCTTGTAGCGGAAAAACCCGCCGAGAACACTGATCTCTTTTTTGAACACCATGACGGACGGTCCGCCATCCCCAGGGATCTTTGGGACTGGAGCGTTCAACCTGTACTCCTTGTAAGCACTGCTGTTACCGAGCATTGCCGTACCTACGAAGGTGTTTGTGTCGAACCATGGCCAGTAAGGCCAACTGAACACCAGTGCAATAGGTTCACCGGGGGGTACTGAGGCCCCAAGAACTGTGTCCAGTGGAGTGTTGGCTCCAATGACGATAGCTCTCTTGGGCCGCCATTCCTCGGGCCAACTCGAGAAGTCGACACCACCCAAAAGGAATGATGCCACTGCGGGAGTGTTGAGGTTGACGGTCTTCGTCTGGTTGACGTTGATGTTCACCGGAGCTTTATTGTCGTATACGATGGTGACCACACCATTCGTCGTCGCTGAAGCACTGATCAGGGGCACCCCTACGGATTCGACTCTGGGAGGCATGTTGGTTTTTAGAGTCAGGGCGGCAGCTTTTGCCTCAGCTGCTACTCGAGCCATCTCATCGGTCTTCGCCGTAAGGGCAGCGACCTGATCGAGCGCCGCCATTTTGGTCGAGATTGTCTCGACCATCTTGGCTGCCAGTGCGTCGAACTGGTCATGGAGATCTTTTTTCTCCGCAAGGAGCGTGTTGTTCGTCTCCAACGTCGTCTGTTGATTGAGTCCACTGACGCCCTGTACCGAATTTGTATTGCCCTGTGCGGCAATACTTTCTGCAGCAGCCCGCTTCTTGGATGACCAGGAATGGTATCCTAGGAGACAGCCAAGAACGAGACATATTGCAATGAGTACCGCAACCACCACCTTCATGATGATCCCACTCCCCCCCCTCTCAGTCCGTGTTACAGGACCTGTATGTCCTGGAGGAGCAGGCGGAGTGGTAGATGCTGGAAGAGCTGTGGGTGCAGGAGGGACATTTGGGGTCGGTGCGGGTATGGGTTTCGCCGGCCGTACAGATTTCGGTTTCTGATGTGTGGGCTTGGGTTCTGGTGCGACCTGTGTTACTCCGAGTGCGGCATTGATCGTGGCGAGTTCGACGGCATCGTCCAAGAACCGTGCTTCGGTCAGTGGATCACTATGCTCCATGTTCGGCGCATGACCGACAACGGTGAAGTCATAGGCAGTGTTGATTTTCAGGCCAACACTTTTATTGATTACCTCGCCGATGCTCTTCCAAGGAATTAGTTTTTCCTCACCTGGATTCCCGCTAGGAATTTGGAATGGGGCAGGGTTGGTCATCTTGGTACCGTCATCCCGTACGTCAATGATTGCGGTCTGAGGTCGTGGTGTCTCGGGGAGTTTGATAAAAATCCCGTCCTTATTGTGGCCGACTATTATCGGCGCATTCACTTTTTTCATAATTCACCTAATTGTTGATTGGTCGGGTTATCCGACACGTTGTTGTTGCGTTATGTGGTTTGAAATGTTCACTTCTCACCTTTAGGCGGACTATACTACTATATATACTGATTGTCAAGACTAATGAAAATATGGCCTTGTCTATCATCTTTATATCTGTTATTGTTTCCTCGTTTGCGCCCATACGTTCGTGTCAGCGCGGCACTCGGACCCAATGTCCGAATGCAGGAACATTCGTTCATTGTTTCCTCGTTTGCGCCCATAGCTCAGTTGGTAGAGCAGATCCCTCTTAAGGATAAGGTCGTAGGTTCGATCCCTACTGGGCGCACAGAGTAGTGTAAAATTACTTGAGTAATGCCGGGGTGGCGAAATTGGTAGACGCACGTGGCTTAGGACCACGCGGAGCAATCCTTGGAGGTTCGAGTCCTCTCCCCGGCACAAAGTGAGCGAAGCGAACGTCGTGACGGGAGCAAGGTGCCTGCGCACCTTGCGAGAGAGGACTCGAAAAGTCTGAGTATATTTCTGAATACTGAGCGAGGCGAAGTATGAAGAAATACGAAGACTGTACCGTTCCTGTAGGGAAAGAGTCCTCATGGCCTCCACCGGTCCGACCTGTTGGTCGCCAGGCACCATTGAAATATATTTATAATATGTGTTATAATATCTATATGAATATAATTGATATTAAAGAAAAAATCAGTCCTATATTTCGTAAATTCGGCGTGACATATGCCGCTATTTTTGGTTCTGTTTCAAGAGGCGAAGACAGAAAAGATAGTGATATTGATATTTTAGTTCGACTTGGAAGACCCACTGGCATGTTTCTTTATATGCAAATGATCAATTCTTTGGAGGAGATTCTAGGAAGAAAAGTTGATATGGTTACAGAACAGAGTCTCAATAAGTTCGTTAAACCTCATGTAATGCCTGATTTAAAAACTATTTATGAAGGATGATAAAGTCTATGTAGATCAGATTCTGGATTCAATCCAGAAGATCAGGGTATTTACAAAGAACATGTCCAAAATGACATTTATGGATGATCAGAAAACGCAAAGTGCGGTAATTATGCAACTTACTTTGATTGGTGAGTTATCCAAAAAAATTTCTCCTAATACACAGAAATCACTTGATTTACCGTGGAAGGAAATCGTAGGTTTTAGAAATCGAGCTATTCATGATTATTTCGGTATTGATCTTGATGTTGTGTGGAATACATTGGACATGGATATTCCTGTTTTAGTTGAGCAATTTAATAAGGTCCGAGGTAATATGTAGTCTAAATTTCTGTCTGCACCATACCTCACGCGCTTCAGTGGCGCGACCGTGAACCACTTGGCGTGAATGACCTAAAATTTTCACATTTTTACATAAATGGTGGTATAGTATTTGACATATGAAAAACTCACAAAAAGGTTTCGTTGTACCATTATTAATAGTAATTGTAGTGCTGGTCATAGGTGGTGGCATATATTATTTTGCTCAAAAAAGTGGTTTTATTGATGATAATAAGCAAAGTGATATTCTTCAGCCACAAACAATGTTTAGAGACACTCTAACAATGGGTACACCTGAACAAAAAGAGGTGGCACTTGATCAGCTCAGGGTTAAAATAGAAAAATTTAATGTTAAAACAATTCCGGAGGAAGAACGGACAAACATTCATGAAATAGCCCATTAATTTCATATGTAATCGAAGCAATTACGGATGGTACATCTTTGCCACTACATGAAGATACTGGTTGGGGTAATGTTTATCATCTTGCGGCAACCATAATGAGTATGTTTGCTTATAAAGTTGACGGAGTTCAAAGAGAACAAGACCCTAAATTTAGTTTCTTTAATGTGGTTGGTACTGCAAGCGAAACCGATCGAAAAGTTATTCGTGATAATTGGTTACATTGGTGGAGTGTTTACGAGAATGATTATTCCCGAATTCCAATAACAGGAAATGTTAATACTTGGAAAATGTATTCCAATACAAAATATGGATTCTCATTTCGGTACCCACAATTATTGGATGCAACGGAGCATAGCCCAGTTGGAGAATCAGTAACTGTTACAAACTTGCAAGCACTCAATACTAGAGGGTCGGGAATTGTTTTTAGTGTTGTGAAGGGAGATATGTTTGAGACCAAAACTACTGGTGGAAACCCTGACTTGCAAGATAGCGGAGTGATCAATATTGGAGGGTATAATGCTAAGAAGTTTTTGAGGCCAATAAATCCTGCTACGAGTACAATAGGATCAATAATCTATTATATACCTGAAAAAAATATATCTATACGTTATTACTTTTATCCAACATACGATCATAAAATTACCGAATCAGAGATGAATAATATTCTTTCAGGTTTTCAATTTACAAAATAGTTATCCTGAATGTTAAATAAGCATATTTAACATCAAAAAGGTTCCAACATTGTCCCAGACGGCGCACAAAGTGAGCGAAGCAAAGTATGAAGAAATACGAAGACTGTACCGTTCCCGTAGGGAAAGAGTCCTCATGGCCTCCACCGGTCCGACCTGCTGGTCGCCCGACACTGAAATGGACCCCATAAAGTAGACACTGAGATTTTATCTTTGTCTCTATTGATTTATAGTATCAGTTAGAGATAATTATAGTATGCGTAAAAATGTAAAACATTTAGCCATATTCGAAGGTAATCAAATTCGTCGACAATGGGATGACAAGTCGGAGAAATGGTTCTTTTCTGTGGTTGATGTTGTAGGTGCTCTTTCTGAAAGCATAGATCCGAGAAATTATTGGAAAGTTTTAAAAAACAGACTAAACAGCGAGGGTAGTGAGGTGGTTACAAAATGTAACCAACTGAAATTAATTGCAACTGATGGAAAGTCGTATCTAACCGATGTAGTAGATACAGAAGTAATGCTACGCATCGTTCAATCCATTCTTTCCCCCAATGCCGAACCGTTCAAGCTCTGGCTCGCAAAAGGTGGAGCAATTGCCGGAAATGCTAGAAAACAGGTGGAAGCTGAAACTGGTAAGCCTGTTCTTACGAGTGAGAACTGGAAGTTGCGCAAGTATAAATTGCTGCGAAATAATAAACCCCGTTCTAATAACGCTCCAGACGCTGCACACACACTAAATATTGCGAAAAAAGCCCTGTTATGCAATACTATTATTCATGGTAGTCCGAATGCGCGCAACGCGGTCACACCGCAACAATAGACGCTCACATCACGCTCTCTCTGCAGCGCGTGTTTCGAAATGTGGCAATTGCGGTGCCCTCCACAAAAATCATGCAGTGTGCATGAACTGTGGATGGTACAATGGTCGCAAGGTTATCGACCTTGCCGCAAAGGTTGCAAAGAAGGCCGCAAAGGCTACCGCCAAAGCAAAAGCCTAAACTCTTTTGTGGGCATAGTATAGGTTCGTATAGGTTCCAGATTACAGGGTTCAAGTTCGAATATTAGAATTTGAGGTTTGTGATTTGAGATTTAGAATGAAACCGCACATTACACAAGACCCCCAATAACATGGCCAACCGTCACCTCTCACGTTCCGTGGCGCTCCAATCACTCTTTGAGTGGGATTTCGGCGGTCAAAAGGATGCTGACATCCCGGCGATTTTGGCACGCAATATAGAGGAATATGCTCCCGGCGTGGGCGATTCGTCATTTATAGAAATGTTGATGAAGGGTATTGTGGCAAAGAATCAGGACCTCAATCAGATCATTGAGAAGGCTGCGCCAGACTGGCCGCTCGACAAAATTTCTCCGGTAGATAGAAATGTCCTCCGAGTAGGTCTATATGAACTATTGTTTGCTGATCGTACTGAAGTCCCCGCAAAAGTAGCCATCAACGAAGCTATCGAACTTGCAAAGACATTTGGTGGGGAAACAAGCGGAAGATTTGTAAACGGCGTCCTCGGTGCAGTGTACAAAGAGCTTGGCGAACCGGGCAAGGACGCTACTCCTGCAAAGAAGAAAAAGATCATAGACATCCCCTATGAGCAGATGCCCATCCAACACCTCGGCGGGGCAGTAGTCTATACAAAAAAAGATGGAGAGTTGTTGATGGCGTTTGTTCACGATGTCTTCGGTCACTGGACACTTTCTAAGGGCAAGATTCTCGAGGGTGTGGAGCCTGATGCTGGGACAGTATCGAAGGTCAAAGAAGAGATTGGGTTGGACATAGAGATCAGGGCAGATCTCGGACAAAATGAGTATATCGCCAATGATCCCGAGCTCGGAAAGATTCGAAAGCAAGTTCATTATTATTTGGCCGAATCAAAATCCGACACATTGAAGCTTGCAGAAAAACCGGGCCTCGATGATGCAAAATGGTTTAAGCTCGGAGATATTTTGGAATTGAATTTTTATAATGATATCTTGCCGATAGTTACAAAGGCTGTGACTATACTAAATGAAGAAAAGTCCTAAAATATAGGGACAATCCAACAAGTATGACTATCAATTTTGAAAAACTAGCCGAACGTATCGGCGTTGCCTTCGATGATATCGCCCTTCTTCGTACTGCGTGTACCCATCGTTCGTATTTGAATGAAAATAAAGGTTCCGGTTCTGAACACAACGAACGTCTAGAATTTCTAGGGGACGCTGTTTTGGAGCTTATCGTGACCAGTTTTCTTTTTCGTAAATTTCCCAAGAAGGCAGAAGGTGAACTTACAGCGTATCGTTCGGCTATCGTGAACACTGTTAGTTTGACCAAGGTAGCCGAGCACCTCAAACTCAACGAATTTATTCTTCTATCAAAGGGAGAAGCGAAAGACACTGGTCGTGCCCGCTCTATTATCCTTGCCAATGCGGTCGAAGCCATCATTGGAGCTACATATATGGACCATGGCTACAATGGGGCAGCCAATTTTGTTTCAGCTCATATCCTAAATGTTATTGATATCGATGAAATTATCCAGAAAAAACTCTGGCTCGATGCAAAGAGCCGTTTCCAGGAACGTGCCCAAGAAAAGGTAGGAAAAACCCCAAGTTATAAGACGTTGAAGGAAGTTGGGCCTGATCATGACAAGCAGTTTACGTTGGGGGTATTTATTGGCGATATCCAAGTTGCAACCGGCTCAGGTCCTTCCAAGCAAGAAGCAGAACAAAAAGCGGCAGAGAAGGCACTGGAGGTAAAGGGGTGGTAATGGTCAAAGAATAAGGGCCGACACACAGTGTCGGCCCTGTTTCAAACGCGTCGCGTTAGTAGACATTCGAGCTCGCAATACGTTCTCCACTGAAATAAATAGTACAGTATATAGAGATGCGATACAATAGGGGCACTCCTCGAAACCTATGCATCTGAAGTCCCTGGAAATTAGTGGATTCAAATCCTTTGCCAAGAAGGCTTGTTTGACGTTTAGTACTTCTATTACAAGCATCGTAGGTCCCAACGGTTCGGGCAAGTCCAATGTAGCCGAAGCCTTTCGTTTCGTCCTCGGTGAGCAATCTATCAAGTCACTTCGCGGTAAGCGTGGTGAAGATATGATCTGGAATGGTGGCGGGGAAAGTTCTGGAAACGGGGGCCGTGCCAACAGGGCCAGCGCCAAGCTTACCTTCGACAATTCCCGTAGGATTTTTCAATCTATTGATTTTGATGAAGTGACTATCGAACGCGTGGTTCATCGCGACAATTCCAATGAATATCTTTTGAATGGTAGCCTGGTGCGCTTGCGTGACATTATCGAGCTTCTAGCGGGGGCTCATATCGGCGCTACTGGGCATCATATCATCTCTCAAGGAGAAGCTGATCGCATACTTTCTGCATCCATCCGTGAACGGCGCGAGATGATAGAAGACGCACTGGGACTCAAGATGTATCAGTGGAAGAAGCTCGAAAGTATTCGCAAGCTAGAAAAGACCGATGAAAACATGAAGCAGACAGAATCTCTACGTCGCGAGATTGCGCCACATTTGCGTTTTCTCAAGAAACAAGTAGAGAAGATCGAAAAGGCTGAAGAAATGAGAAGGGAACTCATTGCTCTCTACAAAACATACTTTGGTCAGGAGGAATATTTTATAACTAATGAAAAGGGGAGACTGGATAGTGAACTGGTCGAACCGAAGAAAGAGATGGGCGAGCTAGATAGGGCACTTTTGGATGCCAAAAACATTCTGACTGCTTCAAAGAATAAGGATAAGAAAAGCGACGAGATTATTTCCTATGAGAAGAAGCTGGCTGATGTTCGTATAGATAAGGATACTCTCATGCGCGACATTGGGCGTCTAGAAGGGGAGATTGCGGCTCAGCGGAGAGGTTTGCAAAAAGAAATTGAGCGACAAAACCGAGAGGAGTCCAAGACCATTCCCTTGAAAGAAGTTGAAGACGTTGTTGCTTCGATTGAGAAATTTGGCAGTATAGATGATGTAAAGAAACTTTTCGTAGAAGTGGTTAGTACCCTGCGTGAGTTTATTTCTCGACACAAAACTTCAAGTAGTGCTTCATTGTCAGCCGAGATTGAAACTGAAATAACTTCTCTCTCAGAGAAGCGCGAATCACTCGAATTGGATCTGAAAGGCTTATCATCGAATGAGCATGCGTACGTACTAGAGTACGAAGATCTGCGTAAAGCTATTGAAAAAGAAAAAGATACTGACCGTGATGCCGAGAAAGAGGTTTTCCGGATTATTGCCAGGCAAAATGAAGTACGTAATGTTGTTTCTAGGCTGTCATCAGAGCTCGATAATGCCACACATCTCGAGGAGTCCTTCAAGAGGGAGCTCGGCGAGGCTGGAATTATCGGTGGGCGTGATGCTATCGAATATGTAAAAGCTGGTATAAATGAGGCTCGTTCGGAACAAGAAAATCGCCGTAGGCAGATCGAAAAGATCAAAATACGCCTCGAGGATGCCGGTATAGGTGGTGCACCGGAACTTCTCAAGGAATATCGAGAAACTGAAGAACGTGACGTCTTCCTTGCAAAAGAGCTTGAAGATCTAAATAAGGCCAAGGAAGAATTGGCGAAACTTATCACCGAGCTTGATGTTCGTATCGATGTCGAGTTCAAAAGCGGTATTCTCAAGATCAACGATCAGTTCCAGAAGTTCTTTGCTCTGATGTTCGGGGGCGGTAAAGCCGAGCTTACAGTTGTGAAGGAAATGAAACGTCGTCGCAAGAGCGATCTGGAAGAATTGGGTGATGCTCTGTCGGATAACCCAGATATGGAACGCCCAGGCTATGCTGATACAGACGAAAATGAAGAAGGTCCAGAGGGCCTGGAAGTGAACGTAAGTCTTCCGCGAAAGAAAGTGAAGGGCTTGATGATGCTCTCTGGTGGTGAACGTGCCCTGACTTCTATCGCACTTCTCTTTGCAGTTTCCCAGGTGAACCCGCCGCCGTTTATTATCCTCGATGAAACCGATGCGGCACTCGATGAGGCCAACTCAAAAAAGTACGCAGATATGATAGAAAACCTTTCGGCACATTCGCAACTCATTCTCATTACTCATAATAGGGAAACCATGTCACGCGCTGGAGTTTTGTATGGAGTGACTATGGGAGCAGATGGGGCGTCAAGGCTTCTTTCAGTGGCGTTTGAGGAGGCGGTGAAGGTGGCTAAATAGTTTACAGTTCAAAATGCAAACTTTAGTAATTACCTACTGCCGAGAGTTGACTCTGAGCCGTTTTTTGTAGTACAATCGCATCATGCCTCCACTAAATAAACTGACAACAAAAGCACGAGAAGTTCTCAGACGGGCACATGAACTCGCTATTGAGCGTGGACAAAACCATGTGAATCCTGTTCACCTTTTGTGCGCACTTATATTACAAGAAGAAAGCATGGTGGCATCTATTTTGGATAAGATGGATATCGATACTCCGATGCTCACCGACATTGTACTCGAACATATCGAGGCCCCTGAAGGCTCCAACGTTCTCTCACCTTCATACCAGATTTACCTTACCCCAGATCTTGCGCAGATCTTGGACAACTCCGTTCGCGTAGCCGCAAATCTCAAGGACGAATTTATTTCTACCGAACATCTTTTCCTTTCGATCTTTGATGTTCCATGCAGTGCCCGAGATGTTCTCAACCGCTTCAAGATCGAACGCGATAATGTAGTCAAGATCATCGAAGAACTCAAAATCTCTCCTCCATCGAAAAATACCGAACCAAAAAAGTTTCGCACACTCTACAAGTACGCACGTTCTCTCACCAAACTTGCAAAAGAAAATAGACTCGATCCAGTCATTGGTCGCGACAACGAGATCATGCGCATAATCCAGATACTTTCCCGCAGAACTAAAAACAACCCGATTCTTATTGGAGAAGCCGGTGTGGGCAAAACCGCTATAGTCGAAGGCTTGGCCTTGCGTATGGCACAAAATGACATTCCTGAATCTCTTCGTGAAAAGGAGCTCGTATCGCTCGACCTCGGATCTCTCATCGCTGGTACAAAATATCGTGGAGAATTCGAAGAGCGTCTCAAAAACATTCTCAAAGAAGTCGAAAAGGCCGACGGAAAGATTATTTTGTTTATAGACGAAATCCATACACTTGTGGGTGCTGGAGCCTCTGAGGGCTCGATGGACGCATCCAATATGCTCAAACCAGCTCTTGCTCGAGGGGAGCTACGTGCTATAGGTGCAACCACCATAAAGGAGTATCAAAAATATATAGAGAAGGATCCAGCACTTACCCGCCGTTTCCAGCCAGTCTGGGTCAATGAACCTTCCCAAGAAGATGCCATAGCTATTCTCCGCGGTCTCAAAGAAAAGTACGAACTCTATCACGGTGTACGCATCACTGACGATGCCATCGTTGCGGCGGTCAGCCTCGCCAGCCGCTATATCACTGACAGATTTCTTCCAGACAAGGTAGTAGACCTCATCGACGAAGCCTCCTCCTCATTGCGTATTTCTCTCGAAAATATGCCACCACAGCTCGAAGAAACCCGTCGTAAGATCATGAGACTGGAGATCGAAAAGGAAGCTTTGAAGAAGGAAACTGACAAGCTCGCAAAGGCTCGCATGCAAAAGATAGAAAAAGAGATTGCAGATCTCAGGGAGAGTACTTCCGAGCTCGAACTCAAATGGAAGAATGAAAAAGAGACTATTGCCGATATCAAGCGCATCAAAAAAGAGCTCGAATCTTTGCGCATAGAGGCCGAGATGGCCGAGGCACGTTCCGACCTTTCCAAGGCTGCAGAGATCCGCTATGGACGGCTTCCTGCGCTCGAAAAAGAGCTCGATCAAAAGAACAAACGCCTCAAGAAACTGCAGTCTTCACGTCGTATTCTCAAGGAGGAGATCACTGCCGAAGATATCGGTGGTGTAGTTTCGCGTTGGACAGGTATACCTGTTTCGAGAATGCTCGAGTCAGAGGCTATCAAGCTCACTCGCATGGAAGACGAGCTCAAAAAACGCATCGTCGGCCAGGATGAGGCTGTTACAAAGATTTCCGACACTATTCGCCGCTCCCGCGCAGGTATCGCAGACCCGAACCGTCCTATCGGTTCATTCATTTTCCTTGGACCAACTGGTGTAGGTAAAACCGAACTCACAAAGGCTTTGGCTGAGTTTCTTTTCAATGACGACAAGTCGCTTGTACGCGTAGATATGTCTGAGTTTATGGAGAAACATTCTGTCTCCAAGCTTGTCGGTGCACCTCCAGGGTATGTGGGCTACGACGAAGGTGGTAGCCTCTCGGAAATGGTCCGTCATCGTCCGTATGCTGTCATTCTATTTGACGAGATCGAAAAGGCACATCCAGAAGTCTTCAATATTCTTTTGCAGGTCTTGGACAATGGCAAGCTCACCGACTCCAAGGGTCGCACGGTCAACTTCCGTAACACAGTCATCATCATGACCTCGAACGCCGGTGCACAACATATCGAGCGCATGGAGAAACTGGGATTTACAGCCAATGCCACCAACGTAGGCAAACGAGATGCCGAAAATTACAATGATGCAAAGACAAAGGTTATGTCTTCGCTCAAAGATTATTTCCGTCCAGAATTCCTCAACCGTCTCGACGATGTCATCATCTTTGATATTCTTTCACCAGAAGCTATTCGCAAGATTGTGGAGATCCAGGTCGAACTTGTAGTCAAACGCCTTGCCGAAAAGCAGGTTGAGCTCAGTCTTGCTCCAGCAGTCTACGAGTACCTTTCCAAGGAAGGCTACAATCCTCAGTACGGTGCACGTCCCCTCAAGCGTCTCATCCAGACCAAGATCCTCACTCCGGTTGCAAACCTTCTTATTTCTCAGGAAGTAAATGCGGGCGGAAGTATTATGGTCAACATGGCACCTATAGCCAAGGGTGCTACAGTAAATGAAGCCAAGCCCTTTATCTTTGAGTCAAAGAAAAAGCGAAACGGAAGGAGCTCTATCATCATTCAGGAAGTGATGGTGGGCAAATAAGACACGCAGCAACAAATGCGTGGTTTTGGTAGCGTTGCCATAAATCAATAAAATGGTACACTTGCATTCGTTCGAGTTTGAAATAAATCGCACCGGTGGCGGAGTGGTCAATCGCACCTCGCTGTAAACGAGGCGACCTATGGTCTTCGGGGGTTCGAATCCCTCCCGGTGCACAAAAATACGGTGTTATCCACTCGTGCTTAAGTATGGATATACTACTGTGATATAGTTAAGCGATGAAGAACAATAAAAAAGCATTTTTCACTATTCTACTAGCCATTATTGTCGTGTCCGCAGTTGGTGTATATCTTGCTTGGACTAATAATTTAATCCCCAAATTTAACAAGGAGCAAGAAAGTTACCAAACAAATAGCGCGGTAAAAAATGACAATTTAGACTCTGTCTTATTGCTAACAAAGAATTCAGGCCCTTTAATTATTACGCTTGCGAATGGACACAATGTTCCTGGGTCTGAAGTTACTATTAGTGCCCAAAGCGGATTGCAAATTACGAAGCAAGCGACTTCCAAAGGTAAAGTTACATATTCAGAAAATTATTTTGGTTTTAGTTCACGGGCAATTATTGAAATAAGTGGATTGAGTTACAAAAAGATCATACAAAATACATACTCAGAGCCATCACGTTATTTGTCGTTCAAGACGCCTTTAGATATTAAACCCGGTACCTACAAATTAAAGGTTTCAGATTATACTGACCCAAAATTAGATATTCTTACTACAAGCAATCAAGTTGATTTTACGGTAGAGGCTTTGCCGGTATGTAAAGAGGGAATGCAATGGAATGGAAAGTTTTGCGACTATAAAAACTATATACACGATGCTAATGGAAATCTTATTCCTGATTGTGGAATGGGGAAAACATGGAACGGAGCACAATGTATAAGTAATTAAGTACACCAAGTATAAAAACGCGACGCTACCCAAAGACTCAATATCGCCCCGGCCAGTACAAAATTACTTTACTATGACCTCAATTGATAATGTATTAAAACCACGATCTGCTGGAGTAACTACAGTAGGATGGCTACTTATTTTGTATCCGATATTGGCAATCTTATATCCCATTGTTGCTTCTATATTGGTATCTATTTTCAATCCAGCATTAATTGAAAAAATAGTGAATCAACAAGGTCCAGTAGGAGGAACTATGCTTTTACAAGCTGTTGGTGTCTCTTCAGTGGCTATTATAGGTATTCAGATGGCTGGAATTTTGGCTTTACTTGTTTCTATTTGTAGTTTTATAGGGGGGATAATGATACTTAAACTTAAAAATAGTAGTAGGAAATTTATCATAATAGCTTTTTCTGTTGATTTCTTATCGAGAATTTTTCTTTTAGCTATAGCTTTTACAAATGTTCGCGCAAAGTCCATTATATTCAATGGTTTCTCTGGATTTATCTCAACTATCGTAATTGTTATTCTAGAAATTTTATTGTTGGTATATTTAACTCGTGTCAATGTTAAGCAGCAATTTCATTAGATTTAGTTTTAATCATGATACGTATGTATCTAGCTAGAAAAGTATCGATTTAACTATTAACTCCGTTCTAATAACGTCCCTCCCGGTGCACAAATAATATATGTAACAAAAAGGAGCTACTGTGGCTCCTGTGAAATTGACTCACTCCTTCTTTTGCGGTATTCACCGAGAAGGGCAATGAGGTGAAAGTAAAAAACAATAAAACAAACATCGAACAAGGGTGTGTGCATTTGAGCTGCAGTATAACTAACGTATAACTATTCCACAACCACCCTCTTGAGGTGAGGTGGGATCTTCACAGCCATCTCGTAGGGAATAGAATCGCCGGAAATCTTTGCCATGCCTGGGATAGAGTTCGGATCTGAAGGAATGTGACTGATGACGACAACTTCGGTGCCGATCTTCACATCGACTTTGGAGACATCTATGCTTGTGATGTTCATGCTTACTCTTCCAATGATGGGACATGAAATTCTTTTGTCTCCAACAAGCACATATCCCTTATTTGAAAGACGTCGGTCAAGACCTTCATAGTATCCAACAGGAATAGTCGCAATGGTCATGTCAGCAGTTGCTGTGAATGTATTGCCGTATCCAACAGTTTCTCCTTTGCTTAGTTTCTTTACACCAGTAACAATAGTTTTCATTTCGAGGACAGGTTCCAAGCTAATACTGTGCGCAAGACCTTTGTTGTCGGCGATACCATAGAGGCCCAAGCCTAGACGCGATGAAGTAGCAATGATTTCATTGTTGTATAGATGACCATCTGTTGCCGAGAGGTGTATGTGAGATAGAAGAAAAAAATGAGTTTTAAATTTCCCTACAATCTTGTTCCATTTCAGGATCTGATTGCGTGTGAAAAATTGGTTTGGGCTATCGGCACTTGAAAGATGCGAGCAAATCCCTTCGAGATGGATCTTTGGGTTCGCCTTGATGATACGGATGGCATCTTCGATCTCTTCTTGAAGTATTCCTTGTCTCTTCATACCCGTGTCTATCTTCAAATGAATATAGGTCTCATTTTTTATCGCAGAGATGTCACTGAGAGTTTGTGTGTCAGTAATAGTAAAAGAAACTTTTTTTAGATGAGAATGCAGGACCATCTCTGGGCGAGTGTATCCAATAATAAGTAGGGGAGTCTTGATACCGTGGGCCCGTAGTGCCACTGCCTCAAAATACGAGTCTACGACAAAAAAAGGGATACCTGGCTGATCCTTGAGCATACCTGCGATTTCGAATAAACCGTGTCCGTAGGCGTTGCTTTTGAGAACTGGCGCTATAGAGCGCCCAGGAGCGAGCTTTCTGAACTGATCCAGGTTGTGTAGAAGGCGACTTTTGGATAGTTCGATAGTTATGAGCGGTTCGTAGGGGAATCGCTGTTTTGAGGCCCAAGTTAAGAGCTTTTTCATGGCCTCTATTGTAGCTCAAGAATGTCCGTTAATCAGCTTGACAAATATGTTATACAGTGCTACTGTACTGGCATAGGCCGTTTGGCCATTTTTGTTCATTGAAATCGCAATGTTAGCTTACTGCTGGTGCAGTTGGCTGTGATTGTCATGGATAAAATGGTTAATTCGGTCACACTTACGACACATGAAAAAGACACTTATTTTTCTGGCGCTTGTTGCCGGAACAGTTATGTTGCTCCTGTCACAACGGGACAATAAAAAACAAACGCCTGCCACTTTGGCCGTGCGTGTCGGTGAAGTTTCTCCCAAAATGGTTACGGGAGAAGTGCCTGCGGCGAATATTGTTTCGACTCAGGTGACAGTAAACGAAACAAACGATGTGACCGTGGTTGGAACCGGGGTCAATATCGAGTTCGAGAAGTAACCAGACAACACAAAAAACCAACAGTAACAGTAACGTATGAAACAAGTCATCAAGTCAGTATTCATGATCGCGTGTGCGCTTATGATCTCAATTCAAACACTGGTCTCGGCAAACTTGCCTGTGGACCTAAAATTCCTCTCATCTCGCGGAGCGCTCAAGGCTTATGCGATTGAGCAGGCGCGGTCTGCGGACCTCAATCTGACGTCGGCAGGCTTTGCCGACGGTTCGTATGGGTTCGGTGCGTCATGGGAAAACCCTGTTACCTCGACGGAGCTCCAGGGTTACCTGACGCAGTGGGATTACCGCGTGCGAATGGTGAATACCAAGGACCTTGTGAACTTCGATCTGAGGATCCGGACAGCGGATTTTGACGAACTCTTCGTCTCATATCCGGCACAGGTCCTGCCTCAATTCGTCGGTGGCAAGGAGGGTCAAGGATACGAATTGCCGCGCCCTTACTTGGCCCTGCGTATGGCGGATGAAATTCCGTTTCGCTTGGACAAGTCCATTCAGCGCGTCCAGATCTCCTACTTGGATCCGGATGGGCGTACGGTGGTTACGAAGGAGTTGCGTACCGACGGTCGGGGCAAGTTCTTCATGGATCCGAACTTCGCAGGCACTGGGTATGCTGAGCTCATCGACCAAGACTGGAACATCAACGTCTTCGACCTGCACAATGGTGGTGCAAGAACGACTCTAGAGCAAGTTCGCTTCACCGGCGAGCATGCGTTCATTGATGGTCTGGTGTCCTACGAGAATCCCTCGACGGTCAACTATACGGTTTGGTCGTGGCAAGGGACTGGTCAAAACCCAACCTTTGAAATCACAATGAATGGACCTGTCGGCGCCAATGTCTCCCTCACGGTGATGACTCGAGAGGGTGCGAAACCACGCGGTTACTTCATCCGTTCACAGGGTGCTGCGGCAAACGAATGGCAATACTATCCTGTTAACCCTGCGGCGCCAAGTTTCGCGCCATTCCTCGACACAGGGACCAGTTATCTGGTGCCAGACTGGAACCCGGAGGACTTCCGTGAATGGTCTCCAGTGCCTACCGTTCCGGCCCCGTGCTGCAAGGGTGGTCTGGGCTGATCGTAGAAAAAGCTGACAAAAGCGATTGATATAACGCCGCAGGTTCTTACATGGACCTGCGGCAATTTTGTTTCCCCAACTAGTTGGATCCCATTATCTGTATTATTGTGACTATTCGTGTGGCGTATTAGCGGTGCGGCTCACAAACTCTTCTCAACCTTTTTCATATACTTTGGTAACTCGTCGAGAGGCACGACATCTTGTGAATGGGTGTCATTGTGGCGCACGATAGCTGTTTTCTCTACGGCCTCTTTTTTACCAACTACAATCACGTAGGGCGTGTGATACTTTTCTATACTTGAAACCTGCGCACCGAGACGGTCTTTTGCAAGCGAAAGATACAGAGGAATATTTGCTTGGCGAAGGCGTTCGATAAGATCTAGAGACATGAGCTTTGATTCGAGACCCAATTGCACAAATGAAGCAATAGGACGCTTCATTTTGGTTACTGATTTTCTCAGGTTATTCTTCGTACTCTTGATAAGTAGTGACATACCAACTCCTTGAACATCGCGTTTCATCGCCAAACGTTTTGCAAGACCATTGTAACGAGTGCCGATAGCGAGAATGCGAGGCTCTTTGGAGGTATCATTGTCTGCGCTGAGATTGATAATAGAGAAAATAGTTTCGGTACAATAGGCGCGATTGCCAATAAGACCGTTGTTGATCACGTAAGGAATTCGCAGAGCCTCGAGATATTCCAGAGTTTCTTCTAGGTGATGACGACTGGTTTCGGTAAGAAAGTCCATCGCGCGTGGTGCCGCGGCATTGAGCGCGGCGCAGGATACATCGGTAGAAGAGAGTAGAGAAAATGGGTCGAGTTTGAAAAGTTGACGACAGGCAGGAGTCATCTCATTGATGTTCTTGCGGTAATACGAAGTAAGTTCGCGCACAAAGCGAACTATAGAATCCTTATCCCCAACACTGTTTATCTCAACTGAAGTATTGACGTATCCTTCTTCGATGAGCATGGCGCGCGCCGTCTGGATGAGGGTAGCTTCGGCGATAGACCCCGAAGTGCCCAGCATTTCGAAATCGGCGTAGCGGTGATATTTGTCAGTCTTGATAGACCCACGATATGGATCCTTGAAATAGAGCATCACAGGCTGGGGTAAGGTGTGCATGTTGCTTTCGTTGTACATACGGATGAGCGCCACTTTTTCTTCGGCATGAAATGAAAGATTGCCAGGGTAATCATCTGTGCCAATGTCTTGCTCCTCAGCAAGGAGATCTTTTGCGGCGGCAATATCTGTCTTGCTTACACTGGGACTCTTCATGGGGATAAAACCATAGTAAACTGCAATCTCGCCTATCTTGTCCAGGTTTTCATAGGAAATAAACTTCGGAGCCTTGCTAGTAGACTTGTGTTTTCGTTCTGTGTTACTTGGTCTCGGGATATTCATGGTGTATTCCTGGTAAAATTGATAATTGACTGATCGGAAGAAGCCGTACGATCGGTCTGCCTGCTATAAGGCCTCTATCTAGCATGCCCCAAACTCGCGAGTCTGAACTCTGTGCACGGTTGTCTCCCATAACAAAGTACTGATCAGAATCCAGCTTGGTGATCGAGGTTTCGAATGAGCGGTGTGTAGGATCGATGTATGTTTCATCGAGAACCAAACCGCCGGGATTTTGGGAATTTATAATAGTTACCTTGCCGTCCTTGATCGAGAGAGTTTCTCCGGGAAGTCCGATAATGCGTTTGATAAAATATACACTTGGGTTGTTGGGATATTTGAAGACAATAACGTCGCCTCTCGATGGTTTCTCAAAACGGTAGCTCAGGCGGTCGACTATCAGAAACTGACCAGTCGAAAATGTGGGGTCCATAGAGGCACCATTTACCACGAAAGGTTCAGCAATAAAAAATCGAATCGGAAGGGAAATGACAAGGGCAATCAGGATAACCTGTATCCATTCACGGATATGAGCACCAGTGCCTTTTTTTGGGGTCGAGGAAATGGGCTGATGTGGTGTAGCAGATCTGTCTTCAGCGTCCATAATGCGCATATTGTAATCGAAAAAAGATGTTGGCACAAGCCTTGCATTTTTCGTCACTTTGTATTAAATTGATACCCTAATTCAAACAACATGATTTCCCTATCAATCGAGAAACGTGACCTCAAAACCAAGCTGGATACAATCCGCGATGCAGGCATGGTACCTGCTATTTTCTATGGGCCACAAGAAGAGTCCACTCCTATATCTGTTTCCGCCGTTGATCTCAAAAAGGTTTGGAAAAAGGCAGGCGAATCCTCGGTAGTTCTACTCAAGGACGCTTCTGGGAACGAACACGAAACCCTCATCCAAGACCTGGATGTTCACCCTCTCACTGGGGCTATACGTCACGCAGATTTCTATGTATTCGAGAAGGGCAAGAAACTTCAGGTTGCGGTTCAGCTCAATTTCATTGGAGCTTCTCCTGCGGTAAAGGACAAGGGGGGTATCCTAGTCAAGGTTCAGCGTGAAATAGAGATCGAAGCTGCTCCGAAGGATCTTCCTCACGAACTTGAAGTAGATATTTCTAAACTTGTTGAACTCACTGACACTGTCCAGGCCAAGGACATCAAACTGCCTTCTGGCGTGGAACTCAAGATCAACCCAGAGGAGGTCGTTGCTTCTATCGCCGAAGCCAAGGAAGAAGTCGAAGAACTACCAACGGCCCCTGACCTTTCAGCTATCGAGGTTGAAGCAAAGGGCAAGGAAGTCAAGGAAGGTGAGGAAGGTGCCGCAGTTCCAGCCGGAAAGGTTGAAGGGGACAAAGGAGAAAAGAAATAACCTTTATATCAAAGCACAAAAAAGCTCCTGACTGGAGCTTTTTTTGTTATACTGTGGCGTATGATATCGACCCGATGGGCACTGCATTTTTTTATAGCCACATTTCTCGTGGTTATACTTGTTATTGCTACACCGGCATTACTCAGTGCTCAGACGCTCACTCCGACAGAACGTGCCGGTCTTGAAGCCGAGTTGGCCCAAGTAGAGGCCGAGCAGAAACAAGCAGAGGCAGAGCTCGCCAATGCTCAAAATCAAAGTGCTTCCTTGGCGCGCGATATCAAGGTTCTTGATGCAAAGATCAAATCAGCCCAGCTCAATATCAAAGCAAAGACTCTTCTTATTCAGACCTTGGGTAATGATATTACAGGTAAGGTAAAAGCGATCGGTAAACTAGAGGATCGTATCAGCCGCGGTAAAGAAACGCTCGAGCAGTTGATGCGCAAAACAAACGAGGTAGGTTTATATAGCATGCCAGAAGTTTTTCTTTCTCAGTCTAGTGTTACGGGCTTCTTCCAAGACATCGATGATTTCGAAGAGGTGCAGAATGGTTTGAAAAATACATTTGAGCAAATCAGGTCTGACAAAGCCGAGACTGAGGCCGAAAAAAACACTCTAGATAAACGTCGCAATTCTGAGCTCGATGCAAAAACGACCATAGAACGTGAGAAGAAAAATATTGAGTCCGATGAATCCGAGAAACGCCGTCTGCTCTCTGCAAGTAAGAGCAGTGAGAAATCATACGCTACTATTCTGGTAGAGAAGAAAGCTCGTGCCGCAGTTATCCGCTCGACATTGTTCCCACTGAAGGGGGGTGAGCCTATTCCATTTGGTGACGCGTACAAATATGCACTTGAAGCCCAAAAGAAAACAGGCGTGCGCCCAGCGTTTCTTCTTGGGATCTTTGCTCAAGAGTCCAGTCTAGATACTAGAGATGCAACCTTCGGCAAGCACGTAGGCTCTTGTTATCTGTCGAACGCAACGACTGGAGATGGTATGCGTATCAGTAGTCGTGAACCAGTGGGGGGCGTTATGAAAGCACCCCGCGACACGGAACCATTTGTGCAGATCACCAAAGAGTTAGGAGCTGATCCTTTTAGTACTCCAGTCTCCTGCCCGCTCTCGACTGGCTACGGCGGTGCTATGGGGCCTGCGCAGTTTATTGCCTCGACGTGGATGTTGATCAAGGATAAACTCGCTCGAAACCTCGGTATTTCTGGCATGCCTAACCCCTGGGCTCCCGAGCACGCCTTCATGGCCTCCGCTATGTACCTTTCTGACCTTGGGGCAGGAAGTGGTACCTATTCTGGTGAACGCAATGCGGCCTGCAAATATTACTCGGGTGGCTCATGTGGAACTCGTACAGGGAACACCTCCTACGGCAATTCGGTGATGATAAAGGCAGATAATATCCAGAGGACTATGATCGATCCATTGCAAGGGTTGTAGGCCGCAATGCGATAAATTTGAATAAGGAGGTGCTAAAACCTTGGGATTTTAATATAAAAAAGCAGGGGAGTACAATCTCATTAACGTGCGTTATATCATATATGATATAACGCACGTTAAGTGAGCATTGTCCCTATTAGCCCTTTAAATAAGGGATAAATTTCGGCCTGAAAAAATAGTCAAATGATTATATTGTCAGAATAACCGGAATAACCATCGGTCTTTTTGCGGTCTTTTGGAGAAGGAACTTGCTGACTTCGTCTGTGAGGTTGTCTTTGACAAAATCTACATTGATCGGGTTTTGACCACGAGTTGATTTCTCGATAGTGTCTTTGATAAGTAGCCGAACCTCGTGAAGGAGGTCTTGGTTCTCACGGAGATAGATAAAGCCTCGAGAAATAATGTCAGGAGATTTCCTGAGCTTACCGGTTTGGGCATTGATGATTCCAAAGATAATAAAGATACCATCCTGTGCAAGCATCTGACGATCGCGAATAACTACATCCTGAACATCCCCGACAGAGAATCCGTCCACCATGACAAGGCCTGAAGGAGCTTTCTCCTTGAGTTTTACTATTTTTGAGCCAGCACCCTGGATCTCGACGATGGAACTATTGTCGGCAATAATGACATCCTCCTCCTTGAGGTTATTGGCTTCCTTGGCGACATCTGCGTGACAACGAAGCATATAGTGATAACCGTGAAGTGGCATAAAGAACTTGGGATGGATCTTTTTGTGGATCCAAGCAGTCTCGTCTCGGTTGGCGTGACCAGAGGAGTGCACATCGGCGATGCGGTAATGGATAATATGCGCTCCCTGACGTGAGAGATTGTCCTTGAGCTTTTGAACCGCACGTTCATTGCCAGGAACGACTGATGACGAAAGAAGGATGGTATCGCGCGGAGTGATCTTGACCTTGGCGTGGGTCTTTGTAGACATGCGAACAAGGGCGGAGAAGTCATTTGCCTGGGCTCCAGTCGAAAGGATAATGATACGGTCTGGTGGGTAATTCTCGATATCGTCTACTGATATCATAGTGTCAGGTTTTGCCTTGAGAAGACCGAGATGTTTGCAGATCTCAATGTTTTGTTTGAGACTACGTCCTTCAACAACGACTTTCTTGCCGTATTTTTCTGCAAAGTCGACGATCTTGAGAAGACGTTCCAGGAGTGACGAGAAGGTAGCGATGATAAGACGACCCTTCATATCCTTGATGATGTTTTCGATGTTTCTGTGCACGACTTTTTCGGCGATAGAAAAACCAGGATTTTCGACGTTGGTCGAATCTGCCATAAGCATAAGCACCTTTTCATTTTTGAAGGCACGATCGTACTCTTCTTCTTCGGCTTGGGTAGGTACTCCGTCGTCGTGATCGAGCTTGAGGTCTCCAGTATGGACGATGGAACCGTAAGGTGTCTGCACTATCACACCCATAGCATCAGGAATGGTATGTGTAACCGCAAAGAATTTTATCTTGAGAGCTCCAACTGTGATGGTTTCATTTTTCTCAACGACTTTCATGTCAATCTTTGGTAGATGAGGAAATTCTTCCTGTCTACGCTGTATGAGGACTGACGTAAGGAGACGAGTGTACATCGGAGGGTTACCAATACGAGGCATGATATAAGGGATACCACCGATATGGTCGAGGTGGCCGTGAGTGATGATCACTGCACGAACACGGTTACTGCGCTCTTCGAGATACTTTGTATTGGGAAGAATATAGTCTATGCCCGGCGTGTTCTCGTCCTTGAATTGGAATCCGATATCAATAACGATAATATCATTACCGTACTCGATAGCAGTCATGTTGCGGCCGATCTCCTCTACTCCACCAAAGGGAATGATACGGATAGAGTCTGGCGCAAGCGGTGGAATAACATCCTCACCTCGTGGTTGTACAAATGGTCTGGAAGGTCCACGTTTTGCTCCGCGGTTCTCCTTGCGGACAACATTCATACGAGCACCGGCGACGTGATGTTCTGCTGTTATTTTGAGGGCCCCCTTTCCCATGACGACGCGATTGTGCCAAGCACCTGTTCTTCCAAAAGCTGGGCCACGATGTGCAGGATTGGGAGGGGTCGAATTTAGAGGACGACCTAAAGGTTGAGGCGAGGGATTCTGTGGGGGCTGATTGTTTTCTTGATTCATAAATGTGTTTTTAATGATAAATTGATATATTGGGTTATTATTTGACGAAAACCTTCCAAACGCCGTCGGTGTTGATGTACCAGTCGGGAAGCGAATTCCATCTATCTGCAGGAACAGTTACTGACTCAAGCTTTATTCCATGAAGTTTTTTTGGTACTACATAGATGAAATCTGGTACGTATAGAAAAACAGCGGGGACGTCATCGGAGATTACTTGATAAAATTGATTGTAGAGATTTGTGCGGATAGTATCGTCAGTAGTGGAACGGATTTGTTCCAAAAGCTTGTCCGCCTTGCTGTTGGCATAAAGGGCAACGTTGAGCCTAGGCGAGTTGCGCTGTGAGGAGTGCCAGAACGCATATAGATCCCGATCCTTGCCGATAAACTGACCGAAAAGAAGAATATCATATTTGCGAGCTCTGATGACATTTTGATAAAGGTCATTTGATTCAAATATTTTGACATCCACCTGCGCTCCGAGTGCGGTCCATGAAGCTTTGACACTTTCTGCCGTACGCTTGAGATCGGGAGAATCCCCAGTAGAGATTTCAAAAGCAAGAAGTACAGTGCCTGTTTTTACCTTCTTTTCATAAATGCCGCCGCTATTCTTCTTCCAGCCATTTTTCTCTAGAAGTTGCTGAGCGGCTGTGACATTGGATTCATCCGAAAGTTTGGTTGTGGTGCCGAAATTTTCAGGCAGTGGACCATGGATAGGCATACCATATCCGTTGAGGACAGTCTCTACTATCTGTTTGCGATCTACGGCCATATCGAGAGCTTTTCGAACAGTTAAGTCACTCAGTACTGGGGCCTGGCTTTGATTGAAAAAAAGGCTAAAGACTCGCGGCAAATGAGAAGAAAGAACTTTGTAGGATTCACCCGTGTTGGAGGCTAGACGGGCAGCCTCGGAAGGAGAAACGGAGGCAAGGCTATCTACAGTACCGTTATCCAGAGCCCCAAGAGCCTTTTCTTCGTCTGCATAGAAGTGAAGGGTAATGGTGTCTATGTATGGACGTTTTGAATAATATTTACCCCATGTTGTCAAATGATATTCAACCGGAATACCGCCGCTGTCATGTGTAATAGAAGAAAGTTTGTAAGGACCTGACCCTACTGGCTCGATATTGTATTGACTAAAGATAAACTGCTCATCACTCACGCTACCCCAAATATGTTTCGGAATAATACCAACAGTAGTATTGGTCAGGAATGGAGCATATGGTTGCCTCAAGGTAAACTGGACCTCGGTAGGGGAAATCTCTTTGACAGTCACGTCCATCCAGTCGGCACGACGAGGACTTTTGACGTCGATGTCTTGAATTTTTTGAATGGTAAAGACGACATCTTCTGCTGTAAGAGGCTTGCCGTCCTGAAAAACAACATCACTTCGAAGCTTGAAGGTATATGTCAGGCCATCTGAAGATATCTCCCACGACTTAGCGATATCCGGAACGATATTGTCGTTCTTGGATTTGGTAAGTCCAGCATACACAAGAGCGCTCATATCACGGTCTGCATCAGTAACCGCAATGACTGGATTGATAGTTCGAGGCAACCCAACTACACCCTCGCGAAGCTCACCGCCATATGTAGGAACATTGATCATAAAGTGCCTATTTACCTGTGTGGCCAAGATAAGAGCCGTTACCGTTGCAGCCGCAAAGAAAATACCAAAGATGATCTTTTCGGTTGAGGAGAATTGGTTGATATATTCTCGTATTTTGATACCGCGCTTGAAGCGGAATTCGGTTGATGGGGGCATTACAGAAGAAAATAAATCCTAAACATTCATTCGTAATTCGTACCTAGTAACTCGTAAGTGTTTTACAAGAGACTAATAAGTGCTGAAAGTGCGAAAAGAATTGCAATAATAATGGTAGTAGTAAATAGACCCTTCTCAAAGCCGCGTCGGGTATGGAATGCGGAACTAAAATTGTCACTACCACCGAAGGCTCCACCTACCTGTGCTCCTGTGCGCTGCAAAAGTATTGCGGCAACTAGAAGTACTGACAGAATGATCTGAATATAGGGAAGGAGGGACTTCATGTAGGGAGATCATAACATAGTGCCTATATATTGCAACTTTTTGAATAACCCCACCCATTTCTGCAATTTCATTTGCGCAATTTCAGGCTCTCTGCTATGATCTTTCCCACATATGTTGATGATACGACTACAGAGAACCGGACGAAAGCACGAACCTACTTATCGTGTGGTTTTGACAGATTCGAAGAACGGTCCACGTAGCGGCAAATACCTCAAAAATTTGGGCTGGTACGATACCCGTATCGATAACAAGACGGAACAGATCGATACTGAGCAGGTAAAATACTGGGTTTCAAAAGGCGCACACCTATCCATGACTCTTCATAACTATTTTGTTGGAAAAAAGGTCATCGAAGGCAAAAAGATGAATGCCCTTCCAAAAAGAACCCCGATAAAGAAAGAGGTTCCCGTCGAAGCTTCTTCACCAAAGGTAGAGGCTGCTCCAGCTACAGAAACTGTCCCTTCAGTCGAAACACCTACCGCCGCCGAAGCCGCAGTAGCCTAAATTCTACTTGCGCCCTCGTGCTCATTTGTTAGACTTACGCCAAGTACGATTTTTATATCGGACTTTTACTAAATATTTATACGATCATGCAGAAAGATCAAGAATTTCTCGAATACGTTATCAAAGCTCTCGTGGATGTTCCGGAAGAGGTCAAAGTGAACCGTACAGTAGATGAGATGGGCGTTCTTTTGACTCTCGAGGTTGGTGCAGTAGACATGGGAAAGATCATCGGTCGTCAGGGCAATACCGCAAAGGCAGTCCGCACACTGCTCCGCGTAGTGGGTATGAAGAACAATTCTCGGGTAAACCTCAAGATCAATGAGCCAGTAGGCGGACTCAAGTCTCCCGAGCGTATCGGTGTCACGGTCCCGCTCTCAACTCCGAACTCAAAAACAGTAGATGGAGCCATGGCGGATTTGAAGTTGATGTAATCTAGGATCAAGACAACGCTAAAACAAAAAATCGGGCTTAGGCTCGATTTTTTGATGGCGTGTGTTATTCTTCACTGAGAAGGGGAAACACGAAAAATGAGTCCATATAGCAAAACCTTTGATCAATGGCGTGAATATTATTTCACAATTCCAGATGATGACGAGCATGAGGAGGCACGTTCAGAAGCACTGGAAGGAATGGTATCCAACGCAACAATTCGCAGCGAATTCGCGGAGACCTGGCGTATCGCAGTCAACGTCGAACAGTACTCATCAGCACATCCTCTGTGTCTGATCCTTACCAACGGTTCGTGCTTCGCACCAGAAACCAAAAGAGTGGCGGGTAATTTATTTTCAAAAGTGCGTCAGTTTTCATCCCGCTTTCGTCGAGCGGAATTAAATTGACACAATATGCGCTTTAAGTTACTTTGCTATGTAAAGCGAGATTATGATTAAAGCACAATACCGGATTGAAAATTGGAGGGGTGATATCAAAATCGCGACCATAGAGACACTTTTCTTTGAAGGAGAAACTCTGAAAGCGTGTGACGATCAGGCGATCATGCGCATGCGGCAGCTCTCAGGGCGAGCGCGTTATTCATGGGATGGACTCTGTGTTTCAAGGATCGACTCTCCGGCAGTGGCGGAAAAAAGGACATTCCTTGCAAAAAATGGACGCCAGGACAGTGATTAACGAGCCCGACGTCCTCTAAGTGACACTTTTATGAATCCGTGGTACAGTGATGTCCCACGGATTTTTTATTTCTTGTTCATTATTTGAATATTTTATGACCACTTTTCACATCATCAGTCTTTTCCCAGAATCCCTGGAGTCGTACACTAACGCCTCTATAGTTAAGCGTGCCCAGGATAAAAAGCTAGTTCAGATCAAATACTACAATCCTCGCGATTTTGCTACTGCCAAAAATGGCAAGGGCAAGGCTACAACATATGCTGACCGCCGCGTAGACAATCGCCCATATGGTGGCGGCCCGGGAATGGTGATAGAAGCTCTTCCTATAATTAAGGCTATTGAAAAAGCAGTTGGATCTAAACTTAAAACCGCAAAAGGGAAAAAATCTACCAAAATCATCTTCTTCAACCCTTCGGGTAAGCAATTTTCCAATGAAGTCGCCGATACTTTCAAAAAATATGTTGATATTGTCTTCGTTTGCGGCCGTTACGAAGGTGTCGATGCGCGCATCAAGAAAGTGTTTCCAATGATAGACGTAAGTGTCGGACCGTATGTTCTCACAGGAGGGGAACTACCAGCCATGATCATGATCGATACTATTACTCGCCGTATAAAAGGTGTGCTTGGAGATCATCTATCTATAGAGGAATCTCGCGTTGCAAGTCCTGACGTCTATACGCGTCCAGAGGTTATTAAATATAAGGGAAAAGAGTACAAGGTACCTAAGATTCTTTTGAGTGGTCATCATGCAAAGATGGATGAGTGGAGGAAGGGCCGTCGTGTATAATATACAATTATGGACTCATTACACGCAGTGGCGGTACTTATAATTTCTTCGGGGGGGGGGTTCCTTTAATTCGAGACCCGAAAAAGCCAGCTCCACGTTACTGGAAACTTCCTGGTGGTAGAAGTGAAGGCAAAGAAACACCTGAGGAATGTGCAACAAGAGAAATCTACGAGGAGCTCGGATTGGAAATTGATCCCGACGATCTAAAGGTGCTAGAGCAGCAGGATAGGGGAAATCACACACTTACTTTTTTTAGGCTTCAACTACCATCTCTTCAATCAATAAAGACGGTAGGAGATGAACAGGAAGAAATAAATATTTTCAAGAATCTCAAGGAAGTGGCGACGTTGCCAGATTTGTTTCCCAATCACCGCAGTGTTGTTCAGAAAGCTACATTAGGACACTATTTTTGAGAGGTTGTAATATTGCAGTAATATTCTCAGTTGCTACAATT
>JBBQVG010000005.1:0-33728 GCA_038211765.1 Minisyncoccia bacterium
ACTCTACCCGTTTGTTACTCTCGAATCCTTCTGGATACCTCATGACCAGTTCCCTTCGAAGCTGATCATCAAGTCCCGCAAGCTCTTGATGCCTTTTATTGTCATATATATAGATGATATCGATCCCGAAGAAGTGCGCACGGTACTTCTGAAGTACATTGCCGAAACCGAACATCACGAACCATTCCTCAAACATGTCCTGGAACGCTTGGGCTTCTAAATCTAGCTAATCCGCACCTTTCTTTATGCCTTCAAAACATCCGAAAAAGCGCTCACATCGACACCATAGAAGTCAGGCACCAGAGACAGGTACCCTGATCTTTATTCTTTTATTTCTTTCCGTTATTGGAATACAGGCCTGCATACGCGCACAGAGAATCGCCCAAACGAGAAGTGGACAGATTTTACCAACCCTCCCGCTAACATCAGTAGCCCCAACCCAAACCTCAACTCCAACTCCAGTCGCAGTTCACACTGACTTCAAAGAAATAACTCACGGCGACACTTCCAGGAAACAAGTGATCTTCACTTTCGATGCAGGTTCGGGCACAGGTTCGTACGAAGGTATCATGGCCGCTCTTGCCAAACATCATGTAAAAGGAACCTTCTTCCTAGTGGGCAAGTGGGTAGAACAAAATCCCGCACTGGCACGACGCCTAGTAGCCGAAGGTCACGAAGTCTTCAATCATTCCTACGATCATCCCTATTTCACTCAGCTGAGCGCTACTGAGATAACAGAGGAGCTTCAAAAGATGGACGACGTTCTCGCATCCACCACAGGCACACACACTAGGCCATATTTCCGGGCCCCCTACGGTGATCGTGACGCCGCAACTATCCAGGCCGCGGCTGATGCTGGCTTCCAGTCTATCTACTGGAGCGTGGACTCGCTCGACTGGAGAGAAGGTGAAACTGTCACTAGTGTCAAAAATAGGGTGCTTCCAAATATACATCAAGGCGCTATCGTACTCATGCATGTAGGTGACACCCCGACAGGAGAGGTCTTGGATGAAATATTTACAACACTAGAAACACAAGGTTACAAGCTTGTCTCGCTTACAGAAGGGTTATAGAATTTGATCTTGTCAGATAACATTAAAAAATAATAAACTCGCTTGCTATTTATGGAACCCACAACACCATCGTACGTCAGTTTGAAGTTCAAGAAGCCTCGTCCCCTATTTATCGTTATTGGGATCATTATTATTATCGTCATTCTCGTTCTGATCTTTGGTCGAGGATGGTTTGTTGCGGCTTCGGTCAACGGCAACTCCATCAGTCGCATGGCGGTGATCAAAGAGCTCGAGAAGCAAGGGGGTAAACAGATTCTCGGGGAGATGGTAAACAAAAAGCTAGTCGAAACAGAACTCGACAAACAAAAGATCACCATTACAAAGGCCGATGTAGACGCAGAGATCAAGAAGCTCGAGGACAGATTCGCGGGTCAGGGAGGGACATTGGCACAGATGCTCACACAACAAGGTCTGACTGAGGATGTTTTGAGGACTCAGATCACCACTCAACTAAAACTTGAGAAGGTTCTGGCAGACAAAGTCGTCGTCACCGACGCCGAGATCGATGCCTATATCAAGGACTCAAAAGCTGTCGTACCAAAAGATATGAAGGTTGAGGACTTCAGAAAGAGTATTAGTGAGCAACTCAAGTCACAAAAATACCAACAGGAAGCGCAAAAATGGATCGCCGATCTCACCGCAAAAGCCAAAATCAAATATTACGCAACATACTAGCTACTCGTAACAACACAAAAATTCCAGGAAAGCCTGGGATTTTTTGTACCGGCCTTACCTATAAAAGCTTCTTATTTGCTTCCGACACATTAGGGCTTTCGGTTATGCCGGCGATAATTTTCTTCACTATATCACCAGACATTTTCGGATAGTTCATGGAGCCAGTATTCTCGATTTTCCTGATGAGATCGCTCATGGATATTTCAAATACCTCGTTGCAATTGAATACACTCTCGGTGGAGAATATAGCGTATTCTTTAGGTGTAATTGACACGATCGTTTTTTCGTTTATCCCAGCCCTTTTCACAAACTCCCTCTTCTTCGCTACTTGAGTGGTGGAAGTAACAAGAATGAGAAGTGTGTCCATTTTTGGATTCTTATTTATTACTACGAAATAGCGGTTCTTCGATTCTCGTTTTGGGTCGTTATGATCTACGAAAAAATTGAATACCGATCCTTGTTCAATACATAACTGTATTCGAACCTTGATCGGAATCTCCATTGTATTTCAGTGACTAACGAGCAAAAAACTCCGAGACCTCTTTCATTGCATCAAAAGCCTCCTTTGCTGAGGTAAGATCAGCTTTGTTTTCAGCAAACAATGGATCGCCCCTTTCTGTACTGGAGAAAAAATCATCGTAGTCCATCTGTACTCGTTTCTTTCCTGCGTCAAGATCACGTTCGTGTTTCGACCATTCGGGATACTGGTGAGTTATGTCTCGGAGTTCGAACTGATCCTTATCTGAAAAATGCCTATATATAACCTCCAGACAATCGATATCTGTTTTTGAAAAGACATCAAAATCAACAGGTTTTACTGAAGCAACATAGTGTTTCTTATCATCCGCTGGTTGTATGTACTTCTTTGCGTACGACAAAGCACTTTCCGACATATTCGAAAGTTCTGCTGCGCGTTTGACTCGTGAGCCGACTGGGCCCATTTTCATTGCCCAATACATATCGCCGATTATTGGACGACCGTATTTACGGATGTGTAGGCGATCTGCAAGATAGATGAGCTTAATTGCCTTCATCTTGTTGATCTTTCCGTCTTTTTTTCGAGCAAGGAAGTTCAGGGCCTGAGTTGCTTTTTTGTAGATTGTTTCAGGCGAAGCTATCATATTTGTATACTATCAATTTTTGAGACGATTTTCAATCAATCTTACGAAAAATTATGCAGCTCATGCATCGGATCAATTTGATGTGCCCCCTCTTGGTCTCGGATTATATAAAGCGAGACACCGCAAGGGTTGTTTGAGAATTTTTAATATATGGAAATGAAGTACCTCGGTCTAATACTTAAATCTGTTTATCAAAATCAACCAAAACTTTTGCAGAAAAATCATAATGAGCGCCTTTGTAAGGATTGGTACAATCTGGATTTTTGGGTAGCAATCCTTTATTGTACTGATACTTGTCGGCTTCAAAATGCGGACCAGGATATACTACGAGCCTAAAAGTATCTTTTCTTACAAGTGTTTTTGGGAAAGAGATCATTTGCTCTCGAATTAGATGTGTGACAACGATTTCTTCAATAAGAAAATTTATGTTTGCTTCATTTGCTTCACGACCAATCAAACCTTGTTTCAGAAGATTGTTAAACTCCTCATCAGTAGCTCCTGCTCTTTTGAGTGTTTGAAGAAACTCATCAAAACGAGGTGCATCAAGAATGGTGTAATCCCAAGGGAGAAAGTGCATCGCTTGGGTAATAAATTTCTTTTCTTTGACGATGAGTTTTGACAACGCGTTTCTATGCGAAAGCATCTGGCCGTTGGTACGCTTTCTGACATCAAGAGCAGGCTCAGTGTTGTTATAATAAAGACCGTTTGTATAGAGAAGCACTAAATCAATACCGACTTCGCTGACCTTGGATTCGAAATACTTAATCATCTCGTAGCACTCTTCTGGGCTCTGTCCATTAGCAAGACGACTCATTGAGAGAGGAAAAACAAGATAACCGTCGGTTGGGAGTTTGTTTATGTCGTAATTTTCCATTGACTTAAAGTTTAGCTTAAAACAAACGTTTTGTGTAATCTGAACCACCTCGACCTATCTCACTAATTTGTGCCCTCAGTAGGAATCGAACCTACATTGCAAGATCCGCAATCTTGCGTCCTATCCATTGAACGATAAGGGCGTTTCTCTCACAAGTAGAACCTATCCGAGTCTTTTGAGTGCAGCCATCACGCGTGACTTTGTACGTGACGCAGTGTTGGCTTTGAAATAGTTGGTCTTTACGGCCTTGTCGAGCGCCTGATAGATAGTAGGAACGAGTTTTTGTGCAGCGGCCTTGTCCTTGGCTGCTACTAGTCTGCGAAAATCCTTCATGACTTTTTCTGCTGCAGAGTTGCGGCGAATATTGAAAACACGCTTTTTCTTTGAGGCGCTGAGAGCTTTCTTTGCTGAAGAGGTGATCGGCATATTTGTGTTCGATCAAGTTAACACGCGGCCCTCTAAAAGTAAAGAGTCTGAATGAGCCTGAATGAGTCCACCCATATTTCCTTGCTCGTTGCCTTAGGCTTCGCTATCATTGACCCATGATCGCATCACTACGCGGACAAGTCACCGAAATAACCAACAAATATATTGTCGTCGACATTGGCGGCCTGGGCTATAAAGTTTTTGTGACTGCCGATTCCCTGCACCAACTCAAAGCAGGAACCGAGGCTAGGCTCTGGACACATCTGGCAGTACGTGAAGATGCCCTAGACCTCTATGGATTTGTTTCCAAGAAAGAAAAAGACTTCTTTTCTCTTCTTATAACAGTCTCCGGCATCGGCCCCAAAAGTGCCCTCAATATCCTCTCACTGGTCTCGAGTGACACGCTCGCAGGCGCTATCCGAAGTGGGTCCACGTCTCACCTAGTGAAGGTTTCGGGTATAGGTCGCAAGACTGCCGAGAAGATAGTGCTCGACCTAAAAGACAAGCTTGGCGGTATCCAAGTGGAAGATTCTGCGGATATTCGTGCCGGTATGTCGAGCGATGCAGACGCTATCGAGGCTCTCAAGGCGCTCGGATACGAAGCCGACGATGCCCGCGAAGCCTTGAAGAAGATTGATAAAGAGATCACTGATACTGGGAAAAAAGTACGGGCGGCTTTGAAGGTCTTGGGGTAACGCGCCTGCAAGAAATTTGCAGTGCATATCAGGTAACTGTTCTATCTAAAACGCCAGTATTTGAAATAACGCCTAGTTAGGCTACTATGATCAATATGGAAAATATCCTCCGTACAGGCGAGAAAATGATCCCGCGTCGGCTCTACCGATTCCTTCAGCCCATCTATCACTGGAAATTGGCTCTTCTTGGCGCCATCTTCTACCGCCTCCCCTCGAGCAAGATCAAAGTTATCGGTGTTACTGGTACCAAGGGCAAGAGCTCGACCGTAGAGATCGTGAACGCCATCTTCGAGGAAGCTGGGTACAAGACGGCGCTTACGAACACAATTCGTTTCAAGATCGGGGAAACCTCCGAGCGAAACATGTACAAAATGAGTATGCCAGGACGTTTCTTCATGCAACACTTCATCCGCCGTGCTGTAGATGCGGGATGCCAGTATGTTATTTTGGAAATGACATCGCAGGGCGCCTTTTTTTATCGCGATCGTTTCATAGACTTGGACGCATTTGTTCTTACCAACATTTCCCCCGAACATATCGAGGCCCATGGTTCCTATGAGAATTACCTCAATGAAAAACTCGGTATTGCTCGACGACTGATAACCTCAAAGAAAAAAGATCGAGTACTCATCGCAAACGGGGATGACAAAGAAAGTGGCCGCTTCCTCCAAGCAAAAGCCGACAGGAAGATCACGTACAAACTCAAGGATGCTGAGCCTTATGAAATCAAAAAAGAAGGGATTGATTTTACTTTCAATGGAAACCTGACACACTCCCCTCTTTCGGGACTTTTCAATCTATCCAATATTCTTGCAGCTATTACGGTCGCCAAAAGCCAGAACATTGCTGACGACGTGATCATCCGTGCACTCGAAAAATTCTCTGACCTCCCTGGCCGCGTGCAAAAGATAGACGCAGGTCAGAACTTTGAGGTGGTCGTAGACTACGCACACACAACAGACTCGATGGAAAAATTGTTCCAAACATTCCCAAATTCTAGGAAGATCTGTGTTTTTGGAGCTACGGGTGGTGGACGCGATACCTGGAAGCGCCCGGAGATGGGAGCTATTGCGGACAAATACTGCGATGAGATCATCTTGACTGACGATGATTCCTACGATGAGAATCCACAAAAGATTGTTGAGGAAATTGCCAAAGGTATTACAAAGAATAAGCCGACATTGCTTGTAGATCGTAGAGAAGCTATCAAAGAGGCACTCAAACGTGCGAAGTCTGGCGACACTGTACTTATCATCGGAAAAGGAACAGATCCTTATCTCATGGGACCACACGGTAAGAAAACTCCATGGAGTGATGCGGAGATTGTGAAGGAGGAATTAGTACGGAGCGAGAAGTAAGAAAGTTCTTTTGGGGAATCGGCAAGTTAGTCCTGCCAAAACAGTCCGCATCTTATGTTCTTTGCCTCATCCTCTCAAGAATTTTCTTACTTCTCACTCTTTACCGAATACAACTGATTCAAGATCCCTAGCGTCTTCGTTCCCACATACCCCTTCTCCTCCACGATTTTATGCTTCTTTTGGAAAACAGCCAACGCTTCTTCGGTACATGGACCAAATTTTCCTGAACGAGGACAGCTGTTTTTATTATTCTTATCTGGCGGATATGCCCCTTCGAGGATGAGCGCTGTTTGTAACGCAAAGACATTCTCTGGTTTGTAACCCGTCTTACTCATCTGACGATTGAATGTTCGAGGAAGCATCAACGTATCGTATGCGCGAGTGATGTTGTTGCCAGACCCAAAGAAATCCTGGAGTCCGAGGTATGTTTGAAAGGCAAGGTCGCTCACAGCCTGTGTGTGAACTTCGACATTGGTAAACTGCTGTTCGTAAATATATCCATATTCGACGAGCATACTTGCCGCGGCGGCAGTGTTATTCACCCCTATAGCGATGAGTTCTGGCTCTTCGATAAAACCTCCTGCCTCAACCGCAAGATCGCTGGTCGGATTGTATCGTGACAATCTTTTGAATACATTCGAGGCAATAGCCTGAGTGGTACTGCTATTCCCCAGCTGATGTTCGGGAACATAGATAGCAAAGCCCGAATGATCCCCCGCTACACGACTATTGTGCCGTGGATCATCGTTCACATGGATATGGATAGTGATGTCGATATCATTTTCGTTGGCCCACTTGGTGATGCCGAACAAGCGCAGGGCAATATTGTGCGGAGCATCGTTGTGTGACACTGGGATTATGGCTTGTTTCAACTGACCCACAGAGACCATCTGTTTGGCCTCAGTACTGGCCTGTTTTTGCCAGGAGTTGATATCATCCCAATGGGTTTTGAAATACTCAGAAAATAGTGGGTTCCAATCTGTCGATGTTCTAGTGGTGATCACTTCGTAACGGCCATTTTCATTTAGGAGGTGACTGAGATCTTCAGCCAACTCGACGTTGATGTCGCGTTCCTTGATGTCGCCATATTCTGCACCGCCATAGCCTGGTTCATGGCCAGGTACCAGCAGTATGCGCACTTTTTTGGGAGATGTAGGCGTATATCGAGCCTGGATCTCCTGCACAGACTTGGGACTACGAGCAAGGATAGCGGAGGCTAGATTGCCTGTAAGGCTGTCTTCGATAGAGTGCGCAACCGAGAGGACGTAGTCGGTCTGGTCAGGATAATTGACCATAAGCCATGGCACTGCTAGAAACGTGATAAGAAGTATGACGGTAAGATAATATCTCATGACTTTGTCTATTATAGCAGGAATGCTATAGTCCGTTCATGCCCGAACTCCCTGAAGTGCAGACAACTGTTAATGGCCTCAAGCGACATATTATTGGCTTACGCATCATCGACGCCTGGTCCGATTATTCTAGTGCTTTCTTCAAAGGATCCAAAACCATCAAGGATCCTGCGTACTTTAGGACGTTCAAAAAAGAAATACTCGGGCGAAAAATTGTCTCAGTCGAACGCCGCGCCAAAAATATTATTATCAAGCTCGACAACCATCTCATCATTCTTGTCCACATGAAGATGACCGGACACCTGCTATATGGCACATATGCATTTCATCCGAAACTCAAAAAAGATCCGTGGGAACCTATCGCTCCCGAAAGTCTCAAAGATCCTTTCAATAGACGCGTGCACTTTCTTCTTTCATTTGACAATGGTCACCACCTCGCCCTGTCCGATATGAGAAAGTTTGCAAAAGTAACTTTGGTGGACTCGCGCAACATCGAAACTTCCCTACACCTCGGCAGTATCGGACCCGAACCACTGGAAAAAGAATTTGTTTTTGACAAATTCAAAGAGAGACTCTCTATCCGTCCAGTAGGTCGCATCAAGCAAGTTTTGATGGATCAAAAAATAGTTGCAGGTATCGGGAATATTTACGCTGACGAATCTTTGTGGCGAGCAGGGGTCAATCCTTTGGAAAGGGTAGCTACTATCGGGGAGAAGCGACTAAAAAAGTTGTACGCTTCGATCAAACAGACTTTGGCACAAGGAATAGATTTTGGCGGGGATTCGATGTCGGATTATAGGAATGTAAACGGCGAAAAGGGTGCTTTTCAAGAAAGCCACCAAGCCTATCGGCGCACCGGAAAAAAGTGCGGGAGGAGAGGATGCAAAGGAAAGATTGTAAGGATCGTTCTAGGTGGTAGAGGTACGCACTATTGTAATGTACACCAGAAAGCGGCGAGCTGATTCCAGGCCTTGAAAAAAGCTAGGAGCCGCTCGCCGCTGGTTTTACTGTGCGACCATTGTAATTATATCAACGTAAGATCATTTGTCTAACAGTCTGTATAGAAAGACGGCTGCTGCAACGGAAACATTGAGTGACTCCTTCTTCCCTTTCATGGGGATCTCGGCGATGATATCTGCCGATCTTAGAAGTCCAGGAGAAACCCCATCGACCTCACTGCCCAAAATTACCACCAAGCGTTGCTGCGACTGCAGCTTCAGTGCTGATCCTGATATTAATTTTGATTTTGCACCAGATCTATGGATTATGTTCGAGACCTCCTTGTAATCTAGCGAATTGTGCGCCTGCTCAAGTGCCACCACTTGATAACCATCTTTCCTGAGTTTGCCAATCAACGCCAGAGCCTCCTGGTTTCCCATGTGTTCCCACGCTACCGAATCTTCAGCACCAAGCGAGACCTTGGTAAAATCCTTTCTTTTTCTGTCAAAGCGATCTATAGGCACAGGTGTAGTGCCTACACAATATATATGTGAAATACCCAGAGTGTCGGCGGTACGAAAAATCGATCCGACGTTGTGAACACTGCGGATGTTGTCCAAGAGGAGGCGGGTATGGTGATCTGTGGAAGACATATTCACAGTAACTAAAAATTTTTGACTAACTATTACTCTTTAATAAACACTGATCTTAAAACAACGTACACCTTGTGGGACGATATTCGAACGGAGTTAACTACACTTTACTCAGAATTTCCAGATATTCAGCTACGGAAATACCAAGCACGCGAATATTGTTCCTAATTACAAACACAGGGATAGTTGATTTCTTTGAAAATACAACGGGACGCAAAAGTCCGACTCTAGCCCAGATACGATGATCTACTTTTTCACGAACAAGTTTACATCCAACAAAAGTCAGAAACTTTTCAAAGCGTTTCCAATCTATAGGTACAAGTCCGGACATGACTTAGGTTACACATGGCACATTTACCATGTATGTATCCTGTGCCACGACTACTGGTGGATTCCATTGACTCTTTTCTTTTTTCCAACCAAGATCTGCAAGTACTTTATCGAGCGTTCCCATTGAAAAGCATTCTTCTAAGAAAATCTGAACAATTTCAGCAAAACGCTTTTGCGCTTGTTCATAAGTGTTTCCAGAAGTGGAAAGATCAAGTGCAGGAGTATATGCAACAAACTGATCGCCTTCGCGCAAAATAGTTACTGGCAATGAGGCTTGAAAATTGACTTTTTTCATATTGTAACGCTATCAAAAAAATAGGCGAAAAGCAATCAATGTTCAATAATTTTAACTACTGTTCGAACGGATCAACGATGTGCACTTGGCATAAATGTCGTTTTGGGCTAGACCGAAGCCATTTGTATCTAAGGAGGGTAAACCGCTTGTTGTTTCTCAGTAGCACATCTCATGCTTTAATGAGGGCATGAAACGTGCTCTCCACTCTAGGTACCTTAAAATAATCTTAGCTCTCATTATTGTGAGTTATTTTGTCAGTTTTATCATTCATCGTCAGTTAAAAACCGCCTATCAGAATACCCTCTCCAACCAAATCCTCGACCGACACGGAGAAATTATTTCAATAGAGCAAAACAATAAAGGCTATACTGTTCTCGAAACTTCTGCAGTCTCACCCAAGATCAAAGACTTACTTTTGAAAAAAGAAGATCGCTATTTTCCCTACCACCTTGGAATAAATCCCGTGAGCATAGCGCAGGCGCTCATGGCCAAACTCGGTATTGGCAGCCGTGACGGTTCGAGTACCATAACCCAGCAGTTGGCAAAACTTATCCTGGAGACTGAAACAAAAAGAACTGTCCTTAATAAATTTCAAGAATCAGTATCAGCACTAAGTCTGGAAATATTCGAATCTAAGGGCCGAATACTTACCGAATATGTAAACAGTGTCTATCTAGGAAACCATATACAAGGAATTGAAACTGCTAGCAGGGCCTACTTTAATAAATCTAGTGAGAGATTGAGTACCGAGGAAATAATGCAACTACTTGTGACTCTCAACAACCCAAGCTACAACAATCCCCTTCTCGGCAACAACATTGACCGTGCCATAAGTCTTTCGAGGGAACTCGGTGTGAGTGTGCGTGAAGAATCGTTTGTAAGTACTGAAGTTGTTCGTACGAATCTAAATCTATTTTCAACAAAAGGTCTTTCATTCGAACTTACTCCTTGGCTTACAAAAGATGTTAAGAAAAGAAAAAAAGTTTCGGTTACTCTCGACATTTCCCTTAATGAAAGGGTTAGAGCCTCTGTAGTGAGCCTCATGCCCGGTCTCTATGATCGCGACGCTCACGATGCTGCTGTTGTTGTTCTCAACGCACACACAAATGAAATCCTGGCCCTCATCGGCACCCCGGATCCAACCTCAGGTGAATATGGTCACCAGATAAATATGCTTACCAAGCCTCGTCAGGTTGCTTCCACTATCAAACCTCTTCTATACAGTAGAGCTTTTGAAGCCGGTATGAGACCCTATACGCTCATAGATGACAAGGAGTATGCTTACGCTACTGCAGATGGCCGCACCCTATATCCTCGCAATTTTGATGGAAAATACCACGGCATCATCAGTGCAGATTATGCACTCGCCAACAGTATCAACGTTCCCGCAATCAAGACGTTGGAATTTCTCGGGCAGGACAACTTCAGAGAGTTTGTCACAAAGCTCGGATATCCCACCCCAGAAAAAGTTATCGAACATCAGTTGGGAACGGCTCTTGGCACAATCGATATGACACTGCTTCAGCTGTCACACTATTACTCAATCTTCCCAAATCGCGGTGAGTTGCTTCCACTAAAAATTTTTGCTGATAATTCTATGAACGGTCTTTTTTATTCCACAAAGACAACCGCTATCATTGATCCAAAATATACCGAGCTCATCACAAAAATCTTAAGCGACCGTTATCTTGCCATTGACCAGTTCGGTTACACCAGCATCCTCACCCTTCCCATCTCATCATACGCACTCAAGACTGGCACTTCTGACGATTATCGCGACACCTGGGTGGTAGGCTATACACCTGACTTTATTGTAGGTGCGTGGGTAGGAAATACCGACAATACTCCTACCAAAAAACTCTCTGGCCAAACTGGCGCAGGAGAAATCTGGAGTCGGGTGATGCAAATAATGATGGACACTGAATACAATCACAATTCTTCATTCACCTTCGACCTTATCAAGAAATTTCCACTGGAAGGTGCAGATGTATACGGTTTGCCCGACGACGATGTGAAGAAAGCTCGTAACCTACTTATCGATACTAAATAATCCAGTTTCTGTCCTGCCGAAGTTTTCCGGATTATAGCTTTCTGATGCTTGTGCTGGCAGATGAGTATACACACCAGGAGTCAGCGCTCTAAGGAAATAGTCGAACGTATATGTACCCGGTAGAAGCTCATCGATTACCAGAACGTAGCGATCATCGCGAAGCTCTTTGTGTGAAGGCCACAGACGTGAACTCTTAACTTCCCTTTCAACGGCACGTACACTCTGATCTTCCGTTGCGAGACTTGTATCAACAATTTCCATACCTGCTGGAATGAAGTCCTCTATGAGTACGTTCCTTCTGGTAACAGGCACTGTGATCTCGAGATGTTCGCGAACAACCTCGCCTACTTTTGTTTTGCCAATCATATTCTCTTCCTTTGCATCTTCAAGAGTGTACATAGCGCGCTTGATAGTAATGCCTTCGTCGCGAGGTGGCAATTCTTGGGCTGGTAGGTAATATTTGAAGCTCATGTCGTAGTAGATCTTGCCATACGCTGTTGGGTCTGTTTTGGCAAAGTTTACAGTATTGAGATGTCCAGAATTGAGTTGTGTAAGTGGAACTTCTTTCACCGCCTGATCAAAGACTGTCTGTGTAGTAACTTTGAATTCCTGAACTGGGTTGCCGTTCAACGTATTTCTCATAGTGAAGTTGGCGCTTGTCTCTGGCTGCCACTTTAGATAATCCACCATGGCCTCAACGACTGAGAGAGTATTCTGAGTTGAATCCCATGCACCATCCTTCGCACGCGAGGCCAAGAGCCATCGCAAGAGATCTGGCAGTTGAGTATCTTTTTCACGACGGTCTACGAGAAGACCCGCGTAACCTGCAGTATTGCTTATAGCCGTATCCAGGTAACTACTCCCTGACGAAACATCAAGGAAGCTTCCTCGTGCATCGTTCACTATTTTATTTTTGAGTACCTGATCGAGTTGTCGTGACAGATCAGAGGACATGTTATGGCGGTGAAGGAGTCGTGAAGCGGCAATCACAGTACCGTTTGGAGTCTTACGGTCTCGCAAGAGTTGTCTCACTACATTATCGAGCGTCTGAGTAAGCCCGCTGTTACTGCGATAATCTGATCGCGTAAACAAGGCTTCCGCAAGATCGATGAACTCAGAGTTACTGAAAATGCGATTGGAGTCGGTATAAGAAGCATATAGGTACGCAGTGGCACGCCCCCATCGTCCCTCATCGACAGTAATGCCGCTTTCACTTAGTACCCTGAAGGTGTCTACAGCTTCGCGAGTAGCCCAGTAGTTTGACTGCCGATCATTACTCCAATAATTGAATCCGCCATCTGCATTCTGTCGGGCATAGATGGTACGAAGACCTTCACTGATCAGTTGGTCAGGGGTATATTCCTTATCGTTATATACTACGGTCTGATTCGCAAACGCATTCGGAACACCTGGAATAGTGTAGACACTCTTGATGAGCGCAATGGCACGGATCTGACTAGAAATCTGCTCAGTGCACCCGTATGGATATGCAATCATATAATTGAAAGCGTCAGTCAGGAAGACGGCCAGTGTTGCCGAACTGCGCAATGTCAGTCCTCCCCGATCCTTGGTAATACTGTTTGGAAGATATACGGCTTCGCTTGCACTCGTTTCTGTCTGCCCTGCAGTAGCTACGGTCTCGTAGGTGGTATTTGACTTGATGGATAGCGTATCATCCACAGTATCGGCAAGTCCGGAACCCGTTGCGTCGATGGAATACTGCACGAGCCCAGGTTTTCTCGTAAGAGGAACGTGCACATCCCAGTAGATAGTCTTAGACTGACCGACTGTAATAGATAGCTTTTGGGCGTTTTTTCCACTAAGTTCCAGAGCTGTAGTTTTCAAAGTGACGGTTCCTTCAAATAAAGCGTTACTTCTATTGAACACAGTTACTCCCATCATAAATGAGTCACCAGGAAGTACGAATCGCGGCTTGAGGGGTGTGACCATCAATGTCTTATTGGTTGTAAACTCGTTATAGGCTGCTCCCACTTTTGTATCTTTGGTAACCGCAATAGCTTCTGCCTGCCAGGTGGTCAAATTGTCAGGTAAGGTAAATGTAACCGTAGCATGTCCACTTGCATCTGTAACAATGCGCGGGTTCCAATAAGCGACTTCTTTGAAGATACCTCGACGCTTGGAGCTGTTGGGGTCACCACCACTACCACCCTTACCATCGGCACTTTGTGGCTCCACGTACTTGAGCAAGTTTCTAAAGTTCGAGTAGGTCCAAACGGTCAGTGGTACATTCCCATAAAATTCTGGAAGCGGGTCCTTCTTTGGATTACCCTTGAGAGCGAGAACGCTCATATCCACTACAGCAACAGAAACTTCTGAAGCCAGCGGGTTGCCCGCGTCATCAGTAGCGGCAAGAGAAAGATTTACTACATCGCCCGGATTGTATTGAAGCCGATCGGGAGTAACGCTAAGTTTTATTTTCTTCTGATCACTGTCGACCACAAACCTCTTGTTACCTAAACGTACTTCATGTCCTGGCGGATAGGCAACGACGCTGACATAGATGTTTGGATAATGTGCAGCCGTAACTGGAAACTTGTAGTGTGCGATAGAACCGACAACGTCGACGATTTCATAGCTAAAGATCCTACCGCGCTCTATAGTGACAAGTGCCTTGGCTGAACCTTCTGGGACTTCGAATACAACTTCGCCCACATCACCTGGCTTGAGATTGTCAGTTTTAGAAACAACATTGAGAGCGGTGTCATCGGACGAACGTACAGAAACCGAACTTTTACCATAGATGTAGAACCATGAGCGACTGCCCACTGCAGCCCCCTTCTGACTGGAAGTTACATCTACTTCGTATTCACCTTCTCCTTGAGGAGTGAGCTGGATGGTCGCATCACCATTACGATCTGTTCGTGCGTCATCTGTCTTTACGAGTTCACGTTCCCTCGCCCAAGTCGTAAATGTTCTACCCCCACCTGAATCACGTTCATTTGCCACCCATTTAACTCGATATGTTTGAGCTTTTATTCCTCCGAGACTTACGGGTTCACCTTTTGTGTTTACGGTCTTTACTCGTAGGGAGATAGGTTGACCAGTAGAAACAAAGGAATCTTTTATCTGAGTACCAATGTATATAGGAGCGGCATGCAAGATAAAGGACTTTTGCGCTCCTATACTTCTGCCTTGCTGATTTTTTACTGTAGCATCGAGAATAATAATTTTGCTCGTATCTGACTCCTGATTTGCTTGCGAAAGATCTGGCTTCAAAGTTACTTCCCCATTTTCATTGAGCACTGCATCACCACCCCCGATATAACGATCACCATAGTAATAACGTGAACTCTGATTGTCGCTATAGAGATTGTTAAATGAGAAATATTCGGTGGTGTACTTGTCGAAGTAGTAGTACTGACTACTTAGTCGATATTTCACCGTGGCGCTTGAGAGCGGCACACCAAAGTAATAGTCTGCTTTGAGATGAATCTGTGGCGCTGTGCCTGAGAATATTTCTTCGTCCTTGTCATCAAATGTCACCCGAAATGCTGCGGGAACATAATTGAGCACATCGAAGTAACTACAGTTGTATTCCACACACGCACGATAGGAACCAAGTGGTGTTTCTGCCTCTAAGGTGAGAGTAGTAGCGACCGAACCGTATGCGTTGGTTACAAGTTGCTGTTCGGATATGATCTTCTCGGATGAGTCATATACCTTGAGTGAAAGTGTCTGATGTGGCGGAACTTCATAGTAACCATCATAACCAAAACGATATATGCCCTTGAGGTTTATTTCCTGACCAGGCCTATAGAGCGGCTTGTCTGTATAAAGAAAGAGATGTTTGATATTGGCGGCACTGCTTGCGTACGTGAGAAGTTTGCTGTTTTCAGACACAACCACACTATCACCACCTACAGTAGCAATAGTTGTTTCGGCTCCGACTATAGGCTTCAAAAATGCCAAACCTTGGTTGTCAGTAAGAGTGCTGCTGACTACCGAGCCTCGAACGTAGGTACTGATAGTTGCACCCGTAACCGGCTGACGAGTTGTTGCATCAATAACCCAATAAAGGTTTTGAAGCTTACTCAGTTGATCCCCTGTTAAGGTCAGTGATTCGTATTCACTTTTTGAAGTAGGCGTTATCTTCTTTTCCGTCACGATGAGATTGGTCACCGACACAAAAGTACGTGTCGGACCCCAACCACGATCCTCTGCTGAAATGAATGGGCTACTCAATCTGACCATATAATTTCCGATAGCGTTTGGAAAATAATCCTTGATATCGACAGTGAACATGGTCTGCCCAGGCTTATTTGTCGGTAAGGTAATAATCTTACTCACTGAAGACTGACAAAGTGATGTAGCATCCACACCGGAGTTATTACGTACCTTATAATAATCATAGGCTTTCAAGCTACAGACTGTCGCAGTGATCTGAGGTAAGAACCGTGCCCCGAAGCTCAATTTGGTCTTATCGGCGATCGTAACCACGTCGCGGTCCTGGAAACTTCTAATATCGTAGTCCTCAGAGCGTAAGCTACGAGTAGTAAAGTCTGCCGCCTTTGTAGCGCTGCCACCAAAGGCATCTGTCAGAGTTACAGAACCAACATACTGAGTACTTGGGAGAAGTTCAGCGGTAACATTGGTTACAAACTGCCCCATATCACACGGCTGACGCTCATCGGTATAGCTGGTCTTGTACGAAGTACTCCATGAACCAACCGTAAGCCCAAGGGCTAGACTTATTTTTTGCTCGACAGAATTCTTTCCTTCCATTTTCGGCTGAGGGAAAGGATTGTTTGTGCACACACTCACAGAGGTGAGACTGTCCTTGGAAAGGACCTTAAAAATAACTAGGGGCTCGTACACTTTCAGATTGATGGTAAATGGTCGAGCAGTTAATTGCCTTCCCGTATCTGAAATTATTCTTTCTAAGACTACAGAAATGGATGCGCCCGGCCTGAATGCATCCTTGTTGAAAGATAAAAGTATTTTCGTATGATCTGCCTCTTTCACACAATCCTGCTGATTATCTTTCTTACATTTTTCACCATAGACGACAGTATCGAGCCCTGGTGCAGTGATGCGACTATTTTTTAGATCGATAGGTTCATAGAAAACAACTTCCAACTTTCCCAAAGGATCAAACTGCTCGAGAGAAGATTGGTTGGTTCGAGGTGAAGTGACGTTAGTACTAGACACTATGTCATCGACAGTAAATGTAAACTTCCGCATATCGGGTGTCGTGATATTACCCCCTGATTTTGGATACGCTTTAGCGATGGTCACGCTGTAGTTTGTGCCTGGCTCCCAATTTCCACTCTCCCCTCCCTCTGGGTAGATGGCGAGCATGGTCTGATCTTCTACTTCCCCATCTTTTGCTGCGACAGTAGCCGCGGTATTGAAGAGAGAGTTGTAGATCGCTCCCAAAAATTCCCCGTCATTAACAGAAGATGTTTCTGTCTTTTTGGTTTTCCAATATTTTGCCGTAAAGCGAAGGTTCTGTGAACCGTTGTCTACAGTAACCATCTTGGCTGTAGCATCTAGATCAATAGGCTGATTGAAGCGGACAAGAAAAGGTTGATTGTATCCACGGACGACATTTTGATTATTATTGTAGTACCCCGTGTTTCGTTCGTTGGTGTCATCAATAAAGCGAAGATGATACGTACTAAATGTCGTCTTTTGAGGTTTTACAGGCAACCCTTCCATCGACTTCAGACCTGCGCCAACAGTAACAGTGTACTCAGTTGAAGATATAAGTTCACTTGTAGGAATAAATTGTAGTGTATGCGTACTGATCCATTTCCATTTTCCTGGAGTTGCTGGAGTAATAGTTACAGGCAAAGTATCCCCAGACATCTCATCGACAGTACTGAGCGGCACCATCGGACGATTGAAGACAATGCTTATCTTGGTATTAGTTAGCACTTCGTCACTCGAAGGCAAAATAGAAATAATCTCTGGATCAGCAACTACCAAAAAATCAGCCGTGAGCTGTGCCGTTGCTGTAGAGTTGGCCGTTACTGCGTAGTGACGATTTTCTTCTAGAGATTGATTTGGTTGAAAATAAAATGTCTGCACATTTTCGGTTGCGTGTGCCACACCAATAAAAGAAAGGGGTTTTCCAGCTTTCTCGTCTACCCATCGACCGTTGATAGGCGGAGTGAAAGTGATACGTGTAGCAATATTGGCACTGTTTACGCCCAACGTTTCAGGTACAGCGACCGTAATAGCGGCAGAGCGAGAAACTTTTTCCGGTACTAGACGGTATACAGTTTCATAATCTGCCTTAGGTATCCACGATTTGTTAGTTAGCCCAAATTGGAAGAATAATACAACGAGGGCCACGAGCACTACGGCACCGCCAATAACCCAATTGTTCTTTGTCATATTAGTCTACAAATATTAGTCTACAAATTTTGCTTTATTAATAAGGTGTTCTCCTAACGTTCTACTATAGATAGTAGTCCCATCACGACTACTCAGGAAGTACCAATAATCGGACTCAACTGGTCTCATTGCCGCGTAAATATTTTCGATGGATGGATTGCTGATCGGTCCCCATGGAAGGCCGACACGGTCGTATGTATTGTACGTCATATCCCCAGGCGCAACAATGAGCTCGGTCTTATTTTTCTGCAGGAAATACATTGCTGTACTATCGACCTGGAGGGGCATGCCCACTTCGAGACGTTTCCACAAAATACCTGCCACCTTTTTCTTATCCTCGAATGTTCGAACTTCTTTTTCCAGAATAGAAGCCATGGTTACAATCTCATACATACTTCTATTTTTAGGAAGAGGTGGCGTCGAGGTACTTTGCATTACATGTATGTCGAAACTGTTGAGCAGTCGATTTACAATCCCTTCAGCCGTTTCAGTACTCTCAACAAGATAACTGTCAGGGTAAAGATACCCTTCGAGCCCGGCTCCCTGCGGCCTATTTGCCAAGAATTTTTGCGTGAACTTTGTGGGACTTTCAGCAGATCCCGGCAATGCTAACTTGAGAAATTCTTCTGACTGGGACAATCCACCTTTACTGAGAAGCTTTGAAATATCGTTGATAGTCATACCGGGAATAATGTCGATACGGACTGGAGCCGTCGTTCCCTCTTCGAAGAGAGATACCATTTCTTTGTTAGTCATATCCTTCGACAAAGCATAGCGACCCGCCTGGAGCCTCTTGTATTTACCCGTAAAAAGAAGTGGAGTTACAAATGTAAATCTACTTTTGATGTACCCTTCACTCTTCAAGTTCCGCGCAATCTGAAAAACACTGTCTCCCTTGTGGATTATGAAGAATGAGGTAGTAGAGACGGTGTAGACCTGAAAGGTAATACAGCAAAATATGATAATTGGGGCAAGGATCCTAAAACACATGGTACAGATTTTTGGATGAAGTTCGAACATGGTTTGCGGAGAATCCTCCAAATTAAGGAAGTTAGGCGACACGGCAGGGGGTATGGAGGGGTGGATTATACCCATAAAACCTATTATTGACCTTCCTTATTTGTCTGCTGGTACGAAAGCAATCCAACCACTAACTTAGTGTTTGTTGTAGACTGATTTAGTTCTTATTAACTCAGAAACTTAATAACTCCAGCGCTTGGCCAAATCGTATAAATCCAATAATTAATACGAATATTTTCATGTATTTATTATAACACACTTCTTCTTATTTTAGTTTTCTTGGCGGAGTACTAATCATTAGGGACATTTAAAAATCAACTCCTCTTTCCATTCAAATATCTCTTTGTTTCTTCATCAAAATCAGAAATATGTTTTTTATCTTCCTCTTTCTTAAACTTTTCGTATTCCTCGTTTGCCTTTAGTTCAGCTGCCTCTTCTTGCCATCTTTAGCAACCTGTGCAATTTTTGCACAGGTTGCTTCCGCCTCTAATTCCTTGGTCTCTAGCACATTCTGGACATGTTTTACAATACCACTACGATCAATACCAAAAAGGTCACCCATTTGCTCCGCATTGAACCAGACGGTATCACCATCAATAGGCACCTCTAATTTGAGCGCTCCATCAGATGATGAGTAGAGAATAATATTTTTCACTTCTTCCATGAGGCAATTTTATCACAGTACCGATAAGGTAAAGATTGTTTTTATGGGGTACGGATCAAGTGTGCGCCCAGTTGGAATCGAACCAACGACCCACTCCTTAAAAGGGAGTTGCTCTACCGACTGAGCTATGGGCGCAAACGAGGAAACAATGAACGAATGTTCCTGCATTCGGACATTGGGTCCGAGTGCCGCGCTGACACGAACGTATGGGCGCAAACGAGGAAACAATGAACGAATGTTCCTGCATTCGGACATTGGGTCCGAGTGCCGCGCTGACACGAACGTATGGGCGCAAACGAGGAAACAATGAAGAATACTTCTACACCCTTCCTCAGTCCTGACAGACTAACACAGTGTCTATTTTGCGCAATAAAAAATACCGTCGCAAGGTCACCGACTACAGAAAGTATTACTAACTCTCAAACCCTCTTCCCTGAGCTTAGTAATAGTCTTTCGATGCCCAATTCTAGATCTACCATACCTCGGTGACCTTCATGATACAGAGTGATCAGTTTTGCCAGCAATTTTCCCAGTTCTTCTTCGGAATAAGCTGCTGCGTATTTTTTTGATTTACTAAAAACAAAGGGATTGAGCCCTGTCTCCCCTGCGCTGCTGGCATCTCTAGCCAACACCATCGACTTCACCTGCCAAAAGAGTGTGCCGAGAATACTTTCGGACTCCATTCCCCCATCAACCGCTTCTCTATATATAGACCAGGCTTTGAATGCATCTCGAGACCCAACAGCATCTGCGAGTGCAAAGATATTAAATTCTTTCTTACTACCCACTGCCCCGCTTCCGCCGCCATATGACTTGGTTGTAACAACTTGCTCAGACTCGACGACCTTGTCTGCATATTTATCAAAAGCTTTTTTGAGATCTGCTTTTACCGAACCCTCTAATACAATGAAAATATTTGGGGATGCTTTCATGTCTGGCAGCAAATCCAAAAATTCATCGCGCGCCTCTGCCTTTTCGGTCACACGATCTAGAAATAGGATGTATTTGTTTGAAAACAATCCCTGACTTTCTAGATGACTTTTGATCATTTCCCCATCCCACTCGTCGGCCTCCACCTTTATAAAGGCGGCATCGGGTTTCTTTGTCCGCAAAGAATTCACCAGGGTATGTGCCTTATGGTGAGAGAGATCTATTTCTGATCCGTGGAAAATGTAGAGCATAATTCTGGAATAATATAATTATGATTTCTTTTTTAGTCGCTTTACCGACTCGGGAGTAGTAATAAAGTTTTCTTTAGCTAACCAACGCTTGAATGGCTCTGCTTTGGGGGATGGGATGGATTGGACGATGCGGAATATGTTCTCGGTATTAGCGCAGTCAGTTTCACGCATTTTTCCATCCGGGGCCTGCAATTTCAACTGTCGACAAATTGTCGACAGTTGAATACCTTCCTCATCTTTAACTCGAATTTTCATTTTGAACCAGTAATCACGGGCGTTGATACTATCAGTTAATGCAGCTACCACATCCACAACAGAAAACCACCATTCGTTGTTATGAACAGTCTTGCGTATCTCCTTACTTTTAAATAAAGCTATTTTGGTTATCTCTTTTTCCACCCCTCAATTTTCTCATGCTAACTATTGAAATCAATAGAGACAGCGTGGAAAATAGATGCTGTGGTTAATAACTGACTACTTCAACTCCCCCCAATTCTTCCCGATATGTGCTTTGGCTACTAGTACCACCCCCTTGGTATCCTTGGGATCCATAACTGACTCCATTATCTTTTCTATCTGGGGTGCGATCTCATTCACTTTTTCTTCGCGGATCTCATAGACAAGTTCGTCATGCACCTGAAGCAGTGGAAAGACGTCATTTTCAAGTCCTTCTTTCTGTACAAATTCATCTATCCTGATAAGGGCGAGTTTGACCACGTCTGCCTCAGTACCTTGGATGGGCGCATTGATAGCCATGCGTTCGGCGGCGGCTTTTATAAAAGGCAATTTGGAATTGATACCTTCGAAGTAGCGGCGGCGACCATAGAAAGTTTCGGTGTAGCCACGACGCGCAGTTTCGGCCTTCACGGCGTCGAGATATGAAGCCAGGCTCGAAAAAGTAGTGAAGTAATCATCATAAAACTTCTGAGCGTCTGCTCGAGTGGTCTCTTTTCCCAGATTCTGCTTGAGTGCGGTTACACCCATACCATAGATGATGCCAAAGTTGATCACCTTTGCTTGACGGCGCATGTCGGGAGTAACTTCATTCTGAGGAACTTTGAAAACAAAAGAAGCCACCGAGGTGTGGACGTCTTGCCCACTCCTGAAGATCTCGATCATTTTTTCATCTCCAGAAAGGAAAGCGGCGATACGAAGCTCCATCTGGGAATAATCAAACGCGGCCAGAGCAAATCCTGGGGTTGCAACAAAGGCTCCGCGAATGGCGCGTCCGAGCTCAGTCTTTACGGGGATATTTTGCAGATTGGGATCGAGAGAGGCCATGCGCCCAGTGGTGGTGCCCGCAGGTATAAAGTCCGAATGAAGACGATCCTCTGTATCGAGTAGGTCAGGGATTGTGTCTATATAAGTAGAAAGGAGCTTGGTCAGTTCGCGATATTCGAAGATGAGCGGTACGATGGGGTGCAAGTCTCTCAGCTTTTCGAGCTCGGACTCACGAGTAGAGCGTGCACCTCCGGAGGTTTTCTTCATATTTTTTGCAGTGAGCTCCAACTTGTCAAAAAGGATCTCACCAAGCTGTTTTGGTGAACTGACATTGAACTCGACGCCAGCATATTCCCAGATCTTCTTTTGCAGACGATCGGCCTCTGCGTGGTATGTTTCCCCTAGACTCTTCAATAACTTTCTATCTACCTTCACTCCCCTTTGCTCCATCCGACCAACGATAGGCAGAAGCGGTGCCTCGATGGTGTTGTAAACCTGGTCTAGGCCGCGTTTTTTCATTTCATCAAAGATGATCTTGCGTGCGTCATTGAAATCATCGGTCTTTGCAAACTGCAAAACATCTTCCAAGGAGGGGTTGGTCATATCCGAGCGGATGAGCCAGAGAGCCACGCCCACTTTCTCAACCTCGTCCTTTGGTACAACAGGTAGTTCTTTTTTGATCACTGGTGTAACAGAGCTCATCCCAAAGAACAGCCCGCCCATCATGGCTTCTAGACGCTGTCCCAAAGTTCTAAACTCCAATTCATTCCAGAGTGCATTGATCTTTTTGATATCCAGGGCCTGCATAAATGACCTTTCTGGTAATTTGAAATCTATAGGGGCATCCGGTCGGATAGTTGCAAGCATCTTACTAAACTCGGCCTCTTCTTTGTTGTCACGAAGAAGTTGAATAATACGCGGTGTAATCCCGGCTTTGATGAAATTCTCGTCTCCAGCAGACGATTTTTTGTTCAACTCTTTGTATATATTTTCAATAGTACCAAACGTAGTGATGAGTATTGTGGCCGTCTTATCGCCTATACCCTTCACTCCAATAATATTGTCGGATGGATCACCGCGAAGGCCCTTGTAGTCAGGGATAAGTTTCGGCCCAAAACCAAAACGCGCCAGGACTGCCTGTTCGTCATACATGATAGTGTCTTTGATCCCCTTTTTGAGCGTATATACCTGAACTTTTTTGTCATCAACCAGCTGGAGAGTGTCCATGTCGCCAGAGGCAATGATAATATCGAGCATGCCCTCACCTTTTTCTGGGTCACCCTTTCCCTTTTTGACTTGTTCAACGATAGTTCCGAGCATATCGTCTGCCTCGAACCCGGCCTTGTCATATATGGGGATGTCGAATGCCTCAAAAATCCTTCGGGAACTCTTCATCTGAACAACGAGAGCATCATCGGCTTTTTTGCGTCCGGCTTTGTATTCTTTGTAGGCTTCATGACGGTATGTTGGTCCAGGGAGGTCATACGCAGCCACGACATAGTCAGGTTTGAGATCTTCGATGATCTTGATAAGCATGGTGGAGATACCGTAGAGTGCGCCAGTCGGTTCGCCTCTCGAAGTAGAGAAGTCTGGCAAAGCATGGTACGCGCGGTGCAAAATAGCGTGGGCATCGAGTAAAATAAGGCGTTTTTTTGCTATTTGTGCTTTTTTTGTCTTGGTGGATGGGGCCATAAGGCAATTGTACACTAATTTTTGGTTCACGTTCCGCAAGACCTCCGCAAGACCTACCCTTGTGAGCTTGTCCACAGTTTTTCCGCACCACACTATTACAATCAGTGATATAATTTTGGCAATGGACTCGTTAAACCCCCAAGTTCTTCCTTCTTCTCTTCCGAAAAAAGATCATCACCGCCGAGCGCAGGTGGCTCTCTGGGCAGCTTTGGGTGCAATTATTATTGGTGTGGCCTATTGGGCCATCGCCAGTTCGAGAAAAGTAGATGTGGCACCTCCGTTGCCTGTAGTGCACACCAAGAGTGCTGCGGAGCTTCGACAAGAGATGATCACTTCCCTCCAGAACTCAACTTCCAACGTCACTGTTGCTGACACCCAAAAAATGATCACGTCTCTTTCAAAGACAAAATCAACAGTGACAGCGGAGCAGAGAGCGGAGATGATTAATCAATTAAAATAATTTAACAGCATTACCATGAATACCAACACATCATTTATCAAGAAAATTGCAGTCATCGCCGGTCTGGCTCTGGGAGCGTTTAGTCTATCGGCTATCGCAGACTGGGCACCTCCAGTCAGTACACCGCCCACCTGCCTTTCCGGAAACCCTGGTTGTGATGCTCCTATCAATGCGGGCCCACTCACTCAACAAAAAAAGATGGTTCCCGGCGGTGGTAATAAATTAGTTTTGGGTGCGGGAGATTATCCTGCAGGTCCAGAATTGCTCAAAGTCTTAGGCGGCATTGTGAGCGATGAAGTTGTCACGCGAGCAATATCAATTAAAGGAGATGGTGCAGCGAACACCCCCGGAAATGGAAAAGTTCTTACTTCAGATGCATCTGGTTATGGCACCTGGGCAACATCTACAAGCGGAGCAATTCCAACAAAACTTACGCCGACCACTGTCTCTGGAACATGGACAGCTCCTGCCGGCGTAACTCGTGTCCGCATTCGAGCATGGGGTGGTGGAGGAGGAGGTGCTGGATATGATGACGATCCTCAGAGACGAGTTGGAGGTGGAGGAGGAGGTGGTGGGTATGCTGAAGGTCTTGTAACAGTTACGCCTGGATCAATCTATACAATCTCAATAGGGGGCGGTGGATACCCTGGGATAGCGAGTGGAACAGGGCCAGAACGCTGCGGAACCAATGGTGGAGATACAACCTTTAGCCTCGGCACAACAAAACTTATCACAGCGCGGGGAGGTGAGAAGGGCTATAGTAATTGTGGTACCCATACAGATTATGCTGGAGGAGTCGGCGGAGCATACGATATATATAACAACGCAAATGCATTTGGCATGAACGGGGGAGCTGGCGCAAAAGGCGCTGGATCTACTCAGCAAAGTGAAGGAGGAGATGCTTCAATGGGTGGTCATGGCACAAGCGCTTGGATAGCGAGTGTTCCCACCTTACCCGGCGGTGGTGGAGGAGGCGGAGTTATAACTTCTCTCAACCGCGTCGGTTTTCCAGGAGCCAAAGGAATGTTAATAGTTGAATACTAACAAACTAAATATAAATAAAATCAAAATCGCACATGTTAAGTGCGATTTTGATTTTATTTATTATCTTACGAAATCCATACAAAGGATATCCACAGTTTTATCCACTTTAGTGAGTTTGACATAAAATGTCATATGTTATATTATATAATTAAACAATAGGGGTTTCGATGGAAGCTCCTCAACCAAAAAGGAATGTTCATGAAAATTCGCTTGTTACTGTTAGTGGTCCTTAGTTGGACTGGGGTCGCGCTCTGTCGTCAGGGCATCTATATCAATGCCCCCAAAGGAGATCATCTCGGGGCTGGAAGACTTCTTCACATCTCCTGGTATACTCACCCTCCTCGTGGACGTACAGGCCTTGTCGGCTTGGAAATCTACGATACCAACGGTGTCAAATGGGGCCAAGTTCTGCCGTGCAGTTTTCTTGCGGCGGACAACGCGTGCACCAACATCATCGCTTATCCGGGAGAGGCTGGCGGGATAGATCTAACTCTTCCCTGCTTGCCACTCGGCGACTACAGGGTTCGTGGTTACTGTCTTACCGACAGCGCCACCACACTTGAAGAACGCTACGATGATCCCAGTCTCGATGAAGCGTATTTTACGGTGACCTCCAGCGTGGCCTCAAGTTCGCTCACGGTCAACACCAACAGGACTCAGAAATGGTTCGCCGGCACTACCCGTAAGCTCAAAGTTCGCACTTCGGGTCTCGCAGGTGGAATTATTGATGCAAAACTGAGTTTCGGAGACATTTGCACAAGGACACTCGTTCCAGTCGCAAAAGATGGGGCAAAGATTATCAATGTCGAGATCCCCTTCGAGTTTCCTGCTTCATCCAACTGGGTGAGAATCGGGCAAGTTGGTCCATGTGGAACTTCTGCCTCAGTGGCAAATGTACCTGTACTCATCCGTTCTCCTATTCTTGCTCCAGCAGAAGGAAAAACGTTGTACTGCGGCCGGCCGCTTACCATCCGATGGCTTCGACCAAAGGGTGCTACCACGAACACCATCGATGTCTGTCTCATCGGCAACGTCAATGATGCACTGGTTACCAACAAGATTGGTACCGCCCTCGCTCATTCAGGTCGGTTCAAGTGGACACCAATGGGACTCGACAACACCTACAGTGTTGCAATTGATTTCCAAGGACGGATGGCTCAAGGGAAATGGTTCCGAATCACTTCCAAATAACTGGTAAACAAGTTCGCACCGTCTCGTTACTGCAACGAGACGGTTTTTCTTTTATACACTGATCAGTTGAAAACGATCTCGCGGTTTGTTGTATCCAACATTCCTTCAGGTATTGAAAAAGTTAAGGATTGATAGCCCTCTATTCCCGTGAGTGCTTCTTTTACATTCTCCGGCCATTCAACAATGATAAGGTTGTCTCGATCTGAGATTAACTCATCAAACTTCAACCCTTTCAATTCTTGGGCGCTCTCCAGTCGGTACGCATCGATATGGATCAATCTCTTCCATCGTGAAGACCTGCTCAATTCATAGATCTTCATAATCACATAGGTTGGACTGGTTATATCTTCCTTGAGCCACAGCGCCTTTGCCACCGCCTTGGTAAAGGTGGTTTTGCCCGCGCCGAGGTGTCCTGAGAAACCAACAACAGTAGCGCCTTTTGCATGAGCGGACCCCTCAGAAAGAAGGGCGACCCAACCCTCCGCAATCAATTCGGTTTCTGGCAGTGAATGTGAGGTAATTTTTTCCATGTAGTTATGATAGCGCAATTCTGTATAACGAAACAGTAAGATATGGGTTTGTAGGACCTTGCGAGGCTCGACGGCGACCAGAAGGTCGTGCCGGCGGAGGCAAGAGCACGAGGAATTTTTCAGCAGAAAAATATCCGTGTCCTACAAACTCATATATTACTGTTTCGTGCGCTCTCCCAATGCGTTATACTTACACACATGACCATAACTTTTGATGAGGACAAGCAAAATAGGAAAATAACAGAGCTTCACAACAAAGAAGAGGAAGAGCTCGTTCAGATACTTTCAGGAAAATACGGTCTAGAATACGTAAACCTCACCGTTACTCCAGTCAGTACCGACGCTCTACGCCTCATCCATGAAGACAAGGCTCGGGAGAACAAGGTAGCCGGCTTTGCACTCATAAACAAAAGACTCAAGCTCGCTGTACGAAATCCACAAGATGAAAAGGTAGCGACCATAGTCGAAGAACTCAAAACAAAGGGCTACGAACCGGAAATGTTCATCACTTCTACTCTGGGACTGGAAAAAGCCTGGAAGATGTACGCTGATCTTTCTTTTGCCTACGAGAGCAAGGCTGGCTCTCTAGAGATCTCTAGTGAAGAGATCACCGCCATTATAAATGAAGCAAAAAGCTTACCAACCATCATCTCCATACTCGAGAACACCATGGTTGCAAAGAAGAGTTACCGTGTGTCGAGAATACTAGAGACCATCGTCGCTGGTGCACTCGCAGTCAACGCCTCCGATGTTCACTTGGAACCAGAAGAATCCTATATACGTTTGCGCTATCGTCTCGATGGTGTACTTACCGAGGTTATTCGTTTTGACCTTGAGACCTATGCCCTGCTCCTTTCCCGCATCAAACTTATCGCCGGGATGAAGCTCAATATCAAAAAAGACTCTCAGGACGGGCGATTTAGCATACGCCTGGCTATCGGCGATATCGAAGTGCGTGTTTCCATCCTCCCGGGGGCCTACAATGAATCCATCGTCATGCGCTTGCTCAACCCAAAGTCCATCAACGTTCCTCTCGAAGACATGGGCATTCATCCCAAGCTCCTCGCCCTTCTTAACAAAGAGATCGAACGTCCAGACGGCATGATCCTCACCACCGGTCCTACAGGGTCAGGCAAGACCACGACACTCTATGCCTTCCTAAAAAAAGTGCACAATCCTGGGGTGAAGATTATCACTATCGAAGATCCTATCGAATATCACCTCCCCGGTATCGTGCAGACACAGGTCAACGACAAGGGATATACATTCCTCGAAGGCTTACGCGCCACTGTCCGTCAAGATCCTGATATCATCATGGTCGGTGAAATCCGCGACAACGAAACTGCCGAGATCGCACTGAACTCGGCACTGACTGGCCACTTGGTCTTCTCTACCCTCCACACCAACGACGCCGCTGGTACATTCCCCCGACTGATCGAACTAGGTGCAAACGCTGGCATCATCCCCTCTGCCGTCAGGGTTTCCATGGCTCAGCGACTCCTCCGCCGCCTTTGTACGGAGTGCAAAAAGGAAACCCCTATCGAAGGGGATTCTCAGGCGGTTATCGAGACAGTTCTCAACACTGTCGAAGACAAGTCCCTTATACCCGCTGACAGAAGCAAGATGTGGCTGGCGGTCGGGTGTGAGAAGTGTAACAAGACAGGCTACAAAGGACGCACCGGGGTGTATGAAGCCATCGTTATGAATCAAAAAGTCGAACAAGCGGTACAGTCAGGCTCCACCGATCGTGAAATATGGCTCGCCGCACAAGGACAGGGACTTCTGACTATGAAGCAAGACGGGGTGATCAAGATACTGTCTGGTATCACAAGCCTCGATGAGCTTGGAAGAATTATTTCATTAGAAGATTAATATATTTATATGCAAAATATCCACAACCTAGAGGAAGCGCTCAAAAAAGTGAAGGAGGAGGCACAAAAAGAAGCCCGTGAATTGCAACAAAAAGATGCAAAACTTCATGCGCTCCAGGCCGAAATCCCCCAAACAAGACAAGAGATAACTCGTCTCACGCAGGCACTGGAAGCAGCAAAACAAAAACTTCGTGAGGAAGAACGAGAACTACCCAAGCTCACACAGGAGGTTAAGGAGATAAAGAAAGAACAGGAGGATAGTCATCGAGAACTTACACAAATACAGCAGGATCAGGCACATGTTCTGCGTGAAGCAGGCCTTCGCGGTATCAAACCTCTATAAAAAACCAAGACAGGCAGTTGCATCTCTGTAAATTTCCATGATGCAGTGTACTTATCCGTTGCATTTGTAACTACCTAGAGAGTAGGATGAATTCAGGTGTTCCTTGCTTGAATTCAAGTTCAAGAATCTCAAAGCAAAATCTTATCGCGTGATGCGTTAAGCGAGGTAGAGTCCCGAGGATAATTTCAGTACGAAAGACCGAAGTCTGACAACCAAAATGTCCTTAGCACTATACCCAAACCTGGGAAGGCCTTTGCTTTGAGGTTCGTGAGCTCGAAGTTACTTCAGTAGTAATCTAGCATACTCATAAACAAATGTCAATACCTGAGGAAAAAGTGCCGCCAGATGAGAAGGAAACGGGTTTTCTCGATACTACCCTGCGCCCTTCTCGCTGGGACGACTATGTAGGTCAAAAAAACATCAAGGACAACCTCCACATCCTCCTTACGGCCGCCAAAGAGCGCAATCACCCTCCAGAACACATCCTTTTTTATGGTCCCCCTGGTTTGGGGAAGACCACCTTGGCACACCTCATCGCAAAAGAGACAGGTGCGCAGATAAAAGTAACCTCAGGACCTGCGATTCTCAAAGTCGGTGACTTGGCTTCCATCGTTACAAATCTTTCCGCTGGTGATATTCTTTTTATTGACGAGATTCACAGGCTCAACAAAGCCATCGAGGAAATCCTCTACCTCGCCATGGAGTCTGGTACGCTCGATATTATTATTGGGAAAGGCCCATCCGCACGCACTATCCAGCTCGATCTGCCACAATTTACTCTGATTGCCGCTACCACTCGTATCGCTATGCTATCGGCCCCTCTCCGCTCTCGTTTTTCTGGTGGAGTATTCAAGCTCGAGTTTTATACCAACGAAGAGATCGGCCAGATCATCAAACGTTCAGCCAAGATCCTCAACATCGAGATACACGACGATGCTGTGGTCGAGATCGCAAAGCGTTCCCGCTTTACTCCGCGTACTGCCAACTATCACCTCAAGCGTTGTCGCGACTACGCCCAGATTCACAAGTCCCCTCTCTCCAAGGAGATCGTCAATAAGGCTCTAGATATGCTGGGCGTAGATGAGCTCGGCCTGACATCTGCCGACCGCGAGATCCTGCGTACTATTATTACCAAGTTCGGCGGCGGTCCCGTAGGTTTGAATACTATCGCTGCGGCACTCTCGGAAGAGATGTCCACGATCGAAGATGTCTATGAGCCATATCTCATACAGTCAGGACTTCTCGAAAGGACACCACGAGGAAGAACCGCCACCGACAGAGCCTATGGTCATCTGGGGGAAAAGGGTGCAGCGAAGTTACTATAGTCGAGATAATGAGTGTACGTTAGTGGTTGGTTGTGCAATATTGACAGTAAGCTATAATCTCTTTATGGAACCAAACACAACAAAAAAAATAAATAAGAAAGTGTACTTCATTATTGTGGCCCTTATTATCATCGTACTTATTATCGCTGCAGCAATTAAAAGTAGCCGTTCTGTTCCTGCGTCCTCCGCGAATTTTGTGAACACAAAGTTTAGCTACCAACTTACCCTGCCTTCAAGTTGGGGTATCTGGAGTCCGTCAAAGGATTGGGATGTCGGGAACAAACTCTCCACTACCCCAAAGTATCGAGCTGTTATTACCAAGTACCTCTCTCCTGAAGCTTTCGAAAAGGCCGAACCCAAACTCTCGGCTTCGTACGCAGCTGATTTCGATGCTCGTGCCGCTACTTGGACCCCGCAAGAAGCTCAGTTTCTCATCCTTACCAATTCCAGCACCACTCCTCCAGGACCGTTCGGACAAAACAAGATCAATATCGCACTCGCCCATTTTGATCCCGGTTTCATAGAAGCTGTTGTTGCTACGTCTAGCAACCTCAACATTGTTCAACCTTTCGTCACACAAAAAGGCTACAAAGCTTTCATCCGTCTCTCACCTCTCCGTCCCGAAGACGGCGATATCTCAGCAGTAGTAAATCTGCAGTTCGACGGTACAGCCACTATGGAGGACGGCGAGACTGCAAATGGTATTGTCTTCCTGACCTCAGGCCACGACGCGCAGAAACTTCTTCTAGAGATTGCCAATTCATTCAAGGTTGTAAAGTAAAAAGCCATGTCCGGCCATAACAAATACTCCAAGATCAAGCATATCAAGGCCAAGAACGATGCCCAAAAGAGCAAGGTTTTTGGTAAATACGTTCGTCTCATAACAGTCGAAGCCAAGAAGGCTGGTGGCAACATTTCTTCCCCTGGCCTAGCCGCCGCCATAGAGAAGGCTCGTTCAGAGAATATGCCCAACGACACCATCGACCGTGCGGTCAAAAAAGGCGCCACCGATAACAGCGCCGGTATGGAGTCCATAATCTACGAGACCTACGGACCTGGAGGAATCGCCATTCTCGTCTCTGCCCTTACCGAAAACAAAAACAAGGCAGCCCAAGAGGTCAAACATATTCTTTCTTTGCATGGTTTCGAGCTCGCCTCCCCTGGTAGCGCCTCCTGGGCATTCCAAAAGACAGGTGGTACCTGGACACCCACTTCAACTATGCCCCTCGAAGATGCGGATATCGAATTGCTCACCAAGCTTGTTGAAGAACTCGAGGCAAACGACGAAGTGCAAGAAGTTTTCACGAATGCAGAGTAATTTAGGGTAAGTCTATGTGGGTACTTTGTGTTATTATTCCACTATGAAAAAATCATTATTGGTATGGACAGTGATTGTTGCAGTATTGCTTCAAGCAATTCTTATTACTCTGGGTTTAGTTACGTCTTTTACAGATGAATTAATATTATCATTTATGATAGGTTCTGGTACCCTGTTTCTTCTCATAATACATATGGTTCTTTCCGTTATCTACATTATTGTACTATTTCGAATGCACCCTAACGCAATTAGATGGACTCATATCTTTTTTACATATTCGGTTCTAGCAACAATATATCCCATGCTCCTCAGTGTATTTATGGGTGAAACTGTAAGTATGTTGTCGATTAGAACTTTGGTTACCTTAACTATAACAGTTATAATTTGGATCGCACTCACCATGAATCTGCGCAAGTCGCTTAGGTCAGTACCAGTTACGGCATGAAAATTCTCGGCATCGACCCCGGTTATGACCGTCTCGGTATAGCCGTAATAGAGAAATCTACGAAAGGCAAGGAAGTTGTGATTTATTCTGACTGTCTTCAGACGTCCTCGAAAGATCCTATCAGCAAACGCCTGCTTGAGATCGGTACCGAAGTTGGTCGCGTTCTAGATGAATACAAACCCAACGCGCTCGCTATAGAAACCCTTTTTATAACAAAGAATCAAAAGACCGCTATGCGCGTATCGGAGGCGCGCGGCATTATTATGTATGAAGCTTTCAAGCGCCATATACCAGTCTTTGAGTACGCTCCTATGCAAATAAAGACCGCTATCACCAGTGACGGCACCAGCGACAAAGATAGGATGATAAAGATGGTAGAGCTCCTTGTAAAACTTCCTGCCAAAAAGCGGGTAGACGACGAATATGACGCTATTGCTGTAGCTCTCACCCACTGTGCCCAGTCCCATCTACAAAAATAGAACGGTTTTCACTATCCACAGTTATTTTTTCTTGCAAAACCTTTTCGCGTTTGATACAACATACGCACGTGCGCAATTACCAGGTAACGAAGAGCTATGACACGAGAAAAAAACATCACGGCAAAAAATAAGCCGATCGCTACAAAAGTAGACAAAGAGGAAATTCCTGTTGTTATCGAGATAGAGGAGCGCGAAGACATCGTTACTCCCATAGACAAACTCGTCGCAGACCCTCTCCTAGAAGCGCAATCCGTAGTCGAAGGAGCTGATGGCGAAGAGATAAGCCTCGACGATGAAGAGCTCGACCCCTTCGGTGATAAGTGGGAGGGTTAGTTGCCGGAATGCTATACTATATATCGCAATGAAACGACGCCACGCACATATGAAAAGCCTGGCGAAAGGCCTCATCCTACTAGGAATCTCTCTTGGGCTTATTTTGGTTGGAGGATCTGCGTTGTGGATTGCTACACTCAAGATGCCAGACCTCCAGTCTTTCAGTAGTCGCAAAGTCATCGAATCTACCAAAATCTATGACCGTACTGGTGATTATCTTTTGTATGACACTGGGGTCAACACTCGCCGTACTAGTGTGAATATCCAAGACGTTTCTCCTTCTATCAAACAGGCAACCATCGCCATTGAAGACTCTGGGTTTTATAAGAATATAGGTATTGAACCACTGGCCATCGTCCGCGCAGTGACGACTAACCTCGTCGCTGGAGATCTGTTGGGTGGACAAGGCG
>JBBQVG010000006.1:0-33503 GCA_038211765.1 Minisyncoccia bacterium
GGAAATGAGACCAAAATGGTTCAAATTTGACGAGATTCCCTTTCAACAAATGTGGCCTGATGATATTTACTGGTTTCCATATTTGTTAAATGACAAGCTTTTTAAAGGTTGTTTTCTTTTTGATAAGCCATCTAATGCTGAATATTCTGCCAAAATAATCACCCAAGAACTTACCGAAGTTGATGAGATATAGTCACATCATTTACATAACTCCGTTCGGATATCGTCCAACAAGGCGCACAATGATCTAAAATCGATTTGAAACTTCTAATACATTAGAATTTGTGGCATAATGGTGTAATTATTACACTGCAGTTTTCATCCAATTAAAACATTATGAAAAATTTCTTTGTGTGGATTGCTGTATCTATAGGATCATTATTTGGTATACATTCACAGCCGGCCAATATACCCCCAAATACCCCTGTGCAAGTGGTTCAAACAAACAGTATTAACATGCCTAGTGGTTCAGTCTTATCAATTACAGATCCGAAGGATGTCAAAGATTTTGACACTTGCATGAGTTACGCGAAAAACATACCGACAAATTTTGATATTGTATTTGCTCATGGTTCTGATATACAGGGTGTGAAGAATGTTGAAGCAGATTTTCAGAATGCATACCCTCAGGCAAAATTGAAAGTTTCTACAGAACAAGACGCGATGAACGAAGCTCTTGCTTATAATGGCGGAAGCATAAAGACGGCGAGCGGGTTAGCAGATTATAAAAAACAGATAACGCCACAACTAACTTCAAAAATCTCAGTCAGTATTCCTCTCCAATATCTTGGGACAAAGAAAAGCTTTGATGGTTTTATGGCGACGACGTTGAGTAAATACCTGCGGGCAAAATTCCAACAATATGCAGGCTCTTCTCCAGAAATTTTTCTCTCCGACTCTTCTGCAAGCGTTGGTGAAGCTCAATATGTATACCAACAGCAATGTACATACAAATACAAGAAGTTAAATGCACCAGGTCGAGCAGCGCTAGACCTTAAAACTACGGATCAATCGATTCAGTCGGGAGTAGAGGTCACAATGTTAAACGCCTCACGTTACTATGAAGACCATGCTTCTTATGGTTCTGGAGCATTGTCAATGAATAATGGTGTCTGTTCTGATACTGGTGTATACGGGCTAAGTAAATCGCTAGATTCTCTTACAAAAAATGCGGGCGTTTCATACTGCTATGCTTCTGCGACTGCATTTGCAGTGTCGGCTCCACTAAAATCTGATCCAGCGATAGGATATTGTACGGACAGCACAGGTTTCTTCGGTAAGACTTCTCCAACAGCGGCCAATAAAGGTTATTGTGTCGCACCTAAAAAAGTTAGCCCGGATATTAGCTCTTGCCAAAATAGCGGAACGACCCCTAGAACAAGATGGATATGTGTAGGCAATATTGTAGATCCTACTCCCCCATATCACATACAGAACATTGTTATGCCATTTGCCACACCCGTATCTCAAAAGATAAATTTCTGCAAAACATTTACAGGTATTGAGGCTGACTATTGTTTCGCTTCTATAATACAATCAGCAGGGACTGATCGTTTTAGTCAAGAAGCAAAATCAATATGTGACATGATCTCTGATAAAAATCCATGGTTTAAGAATGATTGCGAAGACAGAAATTAATATGCAACAGTACCTTTAGTTAACTCCGTTCGGATATTGTCCAACAAGGCGCACAGTAGGACGTTATCTGTACAAATAGTTATAATAATGAACCACAAATGTTTGCTAGTCGTATATTAGTTATGATAGCATTATCATATTATGATTTCACTTCCCAAAATAAAACTAACAGTCAATTTTATCAAAGACCATAAGCAAGTTATTGCCTACTCTCCTGCACTCGATATTTCTACGGTTGGAAAGTCTGAAGCACATGCAAAGAAAAGATTCCAGGAATTGGTTAAAATCTTTCTGGAAGATATTTCTGAAAGAAATGTGATTGATGAGGTGCTCACAGAGCTTGGCTGGAAAAAAGTTTCGATTCAAAACCGAAAATCTGAGTGGATTCCGCCTCAAGTACGGTCGGTTGATTTACAGGTCCAAATGTATGCCTAGATGAAACTTGCTCGGATTCACTGGAAAAAGTTCGAGAAATTTTTGTTATCTGTTGGATGTGAATTTGCTTCCGAGGAAGGAGATCATAGGAAGTATCAAAAGAAAGGAATACTACGATCAGTTATTGTCCCTCGTGAAAAAGATTTGCCACAGTTTATTATTCTTAATAATCTGAGAACATTAGGAATATCCAGAGAAGAATACTTACGCAAAATTGCAGATTTATAACCGTCCAAGATATTTGGTTGGACAGATTCACATTTGCATCAATTTCACAAAAACCCCGTATGGTCGCGATAGGGATTATAAGGTTATTTCATTTCCATATCCAGATTCAGAAAGATTTGAAAATGAAATAAAACCAATAGGTGAAAGATATGGGAAAGGGTTTTATCATTAATAATTACAAGCTAACTCCGTTCGGATATCGTCCAACAAGGCGCACCAATATTTTATGACTACTCTTCCTTCGGCATTTTCCAGAAATGGTGTTTTTTGTTTTGCTCAATAAGCATCTTTTCCATTTTGTCCCAATTTTGATTGTCATTACACTTGTCCCACATGTCATTAACCTCTTGGATTGATTTACCCGCATAAACACCCGCAGCAAAATATCTAACGCCTTGATTGTCATTTGGCCACATCCTCAATAAATCGCGGAATAGATCCATACCCTTATTAATTTCATTGTCATCAATATATAAATTTGCGCGAAAAAATATAGCTCTATGATATTTTCTATTCTCCATGTGATACCATGACAACTCTTTAGGCCAGTTCTTGAACAACTTACAAGTTTCCTTGTAACCTTCTATTGTATGTTTGCGGTATTTATTTAGGTCGCCTAATTCTCGGTATGCCAAAGATAATCCAACGTGCGTTTGAACATAATGGGGATCCATTTCCAATGCCTCGGTAAGCATCTCAATCGCAACATCAGGTTTATTGGCGAGTATTGCATCCATAGCATCATAATATGAATCATCAATATTTTTTTGCCTGACTTCTTTGTGATTACGCATCTGCCTCATTGATCTAACTATCTCGGGCACAGCCTTTAAACGCTTTACTAATTTGATTTCGACCTTATGTTTTTTGGCGGTTGCTTGAAGAAAATCAACTACTTCCTGTTTCCTGACCTCGATTGTTTCAGGGACAATCATTGGACCTTTTGACAGAGCTTCTTCAAAAGCGGATATCACATTATTTTCCATACTCATTTCAGGCACAAAAATTTTAGTATTTATAATAAAGTACGATTCTTTATGAGCTACGATGACCATGTCCAATGGCTCTCCATTAGGTTTCATGGCACCGAATATCGCTTCTGGCACAATATCTATCTCCCATATCCCGAAATCTGATTTTGAGTTGTCTGGTTTGGCTTTCATTGTGATGAAATATAATGTACTAAATGAATAAATGCAATATCACAAGTCACAATAGCCAATCTATCTTTTTTATTTGAAATCTACTTCAAGCCACCAGAGGGGTACGTCTTTGATATAAAAAGTTGTCTCGTCCTTTGTGAGCGACACTCCCCCAACTTCACATGGTATGCATTTTTGATTGGTTAATTCCATAGATGCAGTATATATTATTTTTGAAATTATTAAATAAGTTCCGTACATATACTAAAAAAGAGGCGCTCCGATGGAACGCCTCTTGTAAAGAACTTGGCCACTACGCCGCCAGCATCGACTTCCACTGCCTGTCCAGCTCGTGGTGTGTGGCAATCTTCATCGCCACAAAAGGGCTGACAAATTGCACTAATGTGACTGATGAAGTTTGCACTGCATGGGCTTGGCCATCTTCTGCCAATCTGCGGTCGAACTCCATGCAACTCGCGCACATGTTGACATTGAGGGATGCGAGCGCCGCTGTCTGGATCTTTTCGCCGCAGCATCGACAAATGGTTGGATTCATACTTATCTTCTTTTACCGAATTTTCTGTGGTTTACATTTCCGAAACAGTCGGAAATTTCACACAGTACTTATTAAAACAGATTATAACTCCTATTGACATATTAGTCAATATAGGTTGTTTTAATGGCTCCATTTGGGCTTATTTGAATTAGGAGCTCATAGGAGCACTCTAAAGTCTGTTTGTGGTCACGGGGAGATTCGAACTCCCAACCCTTACGGGACACGCTTCTGAGACGTGCGCGTATACCAATTCCGCCACGTGACCATGCACACTACTACTATATGATACTTCCACCCACGAATAAAGACCGGCGTGCCGAGGGCGCGACACCGGTCTTTGAAGGTTTCTGGATCTTCAGTTCGTAAGTGCCTGGAACAATCTCCAGGCAACCTCGAGTAGAGGAATCCAGACCACACCGACGAACAGTATTCCAACCGTCACCCACCGGAAGAGGTCGTAACCGACACTCACCTTGGGATCCATTTGGAACACTGACGAGACGGACTGTCCGAAGCTCATCCGTCTCAGAGACCGTGATGGCCTCTCGGGAAGCGGGAGTATTCCCACTCCATCCGGAGCCATCACAGCACCAGTTTGTGCAGATTTCATACGAAATTTAGCGTATCATCTATTGACTACTATGTCAAGGTGTTCTCTAGTAACTCACTAGTGTCCGGTTAATTTTGTCCCCAAATAGAAAAAGTGCTCAGAGTTTTGAGTAGTTACTCCTCCTCCCCTTCCAATCCACAGCTTTATGAAATGTTATAGTAGTGCCATGAACATATTGGAAGTGAGCACCGCGAAAAAAATCTTGAGGGTTGTTGTGTGCGTATTTGCCTGCATTGGTTTTGTCTTGGTCATGGCCTACATCGCCGTCGAGTTGGGACTGACGAAAACCAAGGGCATCATCGACAGCCAGCATGATTATTTTAAAAACCAATTGACATCAAAAACTGCGACGGATATGCCCCAACCTCAAGGCACCGCTACACAGAGCGACCCATCGAAACTCTTTGAACATGATACCTGGAACGAAGGCGATGAGTGGCAAACTCTCAAAGTAGCTATCACAAAGGACAAAGAACCTATCCTACGAGCTGCGCAAACAGCTGGGGTTCGTCCACGATTGCTCGTCTCTATCCTAATAGTGGAACAACTTCGCCTTTTTCATAGCAACCGTGAGCTATTCAAATCAGTCTTTGGGCCGCTCAAGATGCTAGCTGTTCAAAGTCAGTTCTCCTGGGGGGTGATGGGTATAAAGCAAGACACAGCACGACAAGTCGAAGCCTACCTCAAAGATCCAAGCTCACTGTGGTATCTGGGAGTAAGCGCAGAACATCTGCTCGATTTCAAAACAATCGATCCTGACAACGAACGGTTCGAACGCCTCACCAATGAAGATGACCGCTATTATTCCTATCTGTACGCAGCCATTATCGCCAAGCAACTGCAGAGCCAATGGGAAAAGTCAGGATTCGACATATCAGAACGTCCGGACATAACCGCAACGCTATATGATATTGGCTTTGAACATTCCCTACCGCATGCCAGTCCTCTATCAGGTGGGGCAGAAATAGAAATCGGTAATCGCACCTATAGTTTTGGAAAGTTAGCGGGAAAGTTTTATGCTTCGAGCGAAGTGGTGAGTGAATTCCCACAGTAATGCGCACCCCCAGGACTGAAGACACTTTAGCTAACTAAAACACAAAAGCCGCCCATTACTGGACGGCTTTTGTTCGCCAATAGGCGAAGTAAGCGCTCTTTATTTTGTTCCGTTCACCCATGAGAGATTCAATTGAGATCTCCCATGTGATGCATGGGTTCATCCCCTGCTAAGTGCTCCATTTGAGGTTGAGAGCAATTACCATCCCTGACTTGCGTCAGAGTATCGACTATAAGTCACAGTGTTTAGACTGCAACGTTGATTCTTTTGAAATATTCCACGAGCAGCTTCCGCTACCCGTGCCTTGTTACGACTTACCCCCTGTCATCGAATTTGCCGTAGGCCCGCACGAGGCGAGACTTCGGGCACCTCCGACTCCCTTGGGTTGACGGGCGGTGAGTACAAGACTTGAGAACGTATTCACCGCGGTATAGCTGACCCGCGATTACTAGCGATTCCGGCTTCATGGAGTCGAGTTGCAGACTCCAATCCGAACTGAGGCATCCTTTATAAGGGTTTGCTCCATCTTGCGATATTGCGTCCCGTTGTAGATGCCATTGTAACACGTGTGTAGCCCAGGGTATCAGAGGGCCATGCTGACTTGGCGTCATCCCCACCTTCCTCCCAGCCCAGAAGTCAGTAAAACAGTAGTTCAGTAAGTCAGTAATCAGTAAAAGCGCATATGCGATCTTACTGATTACTGACTTACCGTTTCACCGATTACTGCTCTCTGGGCTGGGCGGTCTCGTCTGACACTTGTAACAGACAACAGGGGTTGCGTTCGTTACCCCACTGAAGGGAACAGTTCAAACCACGAACTGACGACAGCCATGCAGCACCTGTCCATCCGCCTTGCGGCGACCAACGTTTCTGCTGGTCTTCGAATGGATTTCTAACCCTGGTAAGGTTCTTCGTTTAGCGTCGAATTGAACCACATGTTCCACCGCTTGTGCAAGTCCCCGTCTATTCCTTTGAGTTTCAACCTTGCGGCCGTACTACCCAGGCGGACAACTTAACGCGTTTGCTACGACACGGAGAGGGTCGATACTCCCCATATCTAGTTGTCATCGTTTAGGGCGTGGACTACTGGGGTTATTCTTGTTACTTCGTAACATTGAAATTCAAAGTGTAAAGTGCAAAATGCAAAATTACAATTCAGAATTAAAAAGTTAGAAGGGCAAAACATTTCTGCTTGCCTCTCATAGTTACCCATGAGATCGGACTATATCTTTATCTGAAATTTTTCATCTTGGATTTCTTCTTTTGCAATTGTTGTAACACAATCGCTTCGGTGAAATTGCCAAGTTTAATGACATCAGATATCCAGCGTTGTTGAAGCATAGGATCTTTGTATACTAGAAGGATTTTATACAACATACTTTCAATGAAAATATGAGGAATAATAATGCTCAAGAATTTCTTGAGTTCTTCAGTACTTCGAATCCACAATCTATAGTGTTCGTTAGTCCCAACTTTACCGATAGAAGTCCTTATGTTCCAGACAACTTCCAAATACTTCTGAAGTATTTCTACTTCTTCAATACTGAAACTGTCTGTACATAAGACTCCTTGGCGCGAGTCAGATACCAACGATCCATCATCAAGCCACCATACTGCAAGCGATAGCGGTGTCAGCTTATTTAGCCAATGCCGTGTAATTCTTGCCTTGGGACCAGATGTACCCTTGTGAGTGAGACGATGCAATTCAGTCAAAGCCGGCAGTGCCGCGCTCTGAAATCTGAACTTGACCGTACCCCATCCGTCGGGTTTTTCGTCACTCCCTTGAATCCATTGCGATCGGTTGCCTGTAATTTCTTTCAATTCATTCGCTTTCCATTGGAAATATTCCTTCTGGACATGCGAATGCCTGAATGAAAATCTGGCATTTCTATAATTATCGGAAACAGTTAATGAACCGTCTCCAAGCAATGAACCAAGAATGATTGACTCTGTTTTTTCTGACAAAGGTGTTAACATGATTTTTCATAAATTAACTCCTTCTATCACACTATGCTTCATAGTCTCTACGGGGTCATTCAACACTATTTTTTCTCCAAAAATTAGTGTTGAATGACTTCCCTCGGGGTTGTCCTTACGAGATCAGTAAGGTCTCATAATTGTAAGGAGTTTCACCGATATAGCTGAATGCTCGTCATTTCCTTGCGGAAATGAGGGACACCCTTCGCTTCTTTTCTTTAAACTCGCGGAAGCGGGATTTATCTAATCCCATTCGCGACCCACGCTTTCGTGTTTCAGTGTCAGGAGCGGCCCAGTTTCTTGCCTTCGCTTTCGGTGTTCCCCATGATATCAACGCATTTCACCGCTACACCATGAGTTCCAGAAACCTCTGCCGTCCTCTCAGTCGTACCGTTTCCCACGCAGCCTCCCGGTTGAGCCGGAAGATTTAACGCGAGACTAATACAACCACCTACACACCCTTTACGCCCAATGATTCCGGATAACGCTTGAAGCACTCGTATTACCGCTGCTGCTGGCACGAGTTTAGCAACTTCTTATTCTCCAGGTACAATCAATAACTTTTTCCCTGGCAAAAGGAGTTTACATCCCGAAGGACTTCATCCTCCACGCGGCGTCGCTCGATCAGACTTTCGTCCATTGTCGAATATTCTCGTCTGCAGCCACCCGTAGGTGTATGGGCCGTATCTCAGTCCCATCGGTGGGGGTCACCCTCTCAGGTCCCCTAGGCGTCATAGCCTTGGTAAGCCGTTACCTTACCAACTAGCTGATACCGATCAGGCCGTTCCAGGAGCGAAAAACTTTACTCTTGCGAGACTATCGGGAATTACCCCGCCTTTCGGCGAGCTATGCCCGACTCCTGGGTACGTACCTAATTATTACTACCTCGTCTGCCGGTTGCCCCTCGATTGCTCTCGGGGCCCCCTTGACTTGCATGACTTATCCACGCCGCCAGCGTTCATCCTGAGCTAGGATCAAACTCTTAACTATAAGCGAACGGAACAAAATAGAGAGCTGAATTTCCCTTCAAGGAAATTCATTTCGAGGCTTTTCTAAATCATATTTTCGCTGTTGATCTTCGCTCTTTCGAATTCATGAATCTTGAATTCGATTGAATCATTTTTTGAATCTAACACAAACTTGCACTGTCCATCATGATCCCGCTAAGAATCATGACAAACCTATCTCCCCTCCACTCTGGGTTAGAGAGCTTCAGGGATAAATATGTTCTCAATATTAAAATTTCAAGGTACCTCCGCTTTTGACAGCGTGATAGACATCTTACAGGGCATGAAAATAAAGTCAAGGCCTAAACTAGGCCGTAGAATTTAGTGCTACAATAACGCAAGATACTATGAAACGACACCTTGCACCTGAGGCGTTCTACCATAAAGGTAGCGTCGACACTATTCGCCAACACGGAAACAATTCGCCCGATTTCATCCCTGCGATGGAGGGGGCCGCCCAACGTATGCGCGAATTGGACCCCACTGGTGAACATGCACGCCAATTACTCTTGGATGTACGTAGTGGGAAGTTTAACAAACCTCCAAAATCTCCGAAGGATTCATAGTGAGTCCTTTTTTATTTGACGCATGATACAACTCCCTATCCAAAAGTACGCATACTACGGCTTGCCCTATTTGAGACTCTTAACGTGATCAATAATCTCCATGATTATTACCTCTGCCTTTTGATTGGAAATAGGCTGATAGTTGTAAAAATATAGATAGATTCCCAAATATCTCTCGGGGAAAAATATGTATGCGGTTCCTACCTGCCGTAGAGCGGTCGTCTCTCTTATTCCTGTAAAGTAATAGGTAGTCCCTTTATATTCTTTTTTAGCCGAGCTTTTTGCTCCATCAAATTCCGCTGTAGCGTCATTGAAGTAATTACTCCAAGTCTCTGGGGTAATTTTTTCCAAGTAAATTTTATAATTTGGCTTTGATTCATCATTTTTGGGAAGACCGTAAGTGGTTTTTAACCAATTTTGAAAAATTGTTTTAACTTCTACCCCGTTAACCACTTTAGCCCTCCATGCTCCTGCCCCCGCCTCTTCCATCCAAGTAAGGCGTGATGATCCATCACTAAATTTGTAATTTAATATATCTCTGAACTCCTGAGTACTTGCCTCACTGACAGCCTTCCAACCATATGGATTGTTAGCGTCCTTAATCCCGTATCCAAGTAATACAAAGAAGCCTACAATTATTATTCCAATAATGATCAAAATAATCTTTATACTTTTTTTCATAGTATCGTAAGTATACAATAACGTTTACGAAACCTACAGTATACAAGCTATCCTATCGATTTCTGTAGTACGAATACTGCTCAAGACCGAAGGAGGCATAATCGCTCCATGTTCTGTAAACCCGTAGAGTAACTGATGAGAAAACTTGAGGTGGTTGAGGTGGTCATATTTTGTGACCACCTCAAGTTACAACAATATACTATTGTGGTTATGTCAATAAAATGCTACTATCCCTTCTATGAAAAAGGCCGATAAAAATATATCCGAAAATGCCCCCTGGGACCTCGCTGTCATCGGCGGTGGTCCTGCTGGCATGATAGCTGCTGGCCGCGCCGCGCAGCGCGGACTCAAGGTTATTCTCCTGGAGAAAAATCCAGGTCTGGGCAAGAAACTACTCATCACTGGTGGAGGCAGATGCAATGTCACCAACGCCGAACTCGATGACCGTATCCTCCTAGCCAAATTCAAAGACAGCGCCAAATTCCTTTTCTCTGCATTCTCACAACACAGTGTCGAGGAGTCGCTCAATTTCTTCCATGGCAAAGACATGCCCACAAAGGAAGAGAATGAAAAGCGCATCTTCCCTCTTTCCAATACCGCCAAGTCAGTCTGGGAAGTCTTGGTCAAATATATGAAAGATGGCAAGGTCACAGTTCAATCAGATGCCGCAGTTGCACGCTTTGTGCAGAGTGTCCCAGGACACATCGACGCAGTGCACCTCAAAAACGGCGAAGTCGTCACCGCCCGCTCATTTATTCTGGCAACTGGTGGTAAATCTCACCCCGAAACTGGTTCGACTGGAGACGGGTTCAAATGGTTGGAGAAAATGGGACACACAGTTATTGAACCTTCGGTTTCGCTTGTACCGATCATCGTAAGCGACCCCTGGGTCCATAAACTATCAGGCTTCTCACTTCAAAACGCCAAGATCACGCTTTTTCAAAATGGCAATCAGCAGATCGGGCCTATGGAGGCCAAGAAGCAAGGAGGCCGTTATGGGGTCAAAAAAGGCAAAGTGCTCTTTACTCACGTTGGACTCTCAGGCCCTGCCATTCTCAACATGAGTTCCGAGATCGGTGAACTACTCAAATATGGTGAGGTGTTGCTCTCTCTCGACCTTCTCCCCGAGCACGATTATGCCACGCTCAATACTGCCCTACAGAAACTGTTTGCCAAGGAAAGCAACAAGATGTTCAAAAATGCCATCGGGATTCTCATCCCCTCCCCGCTCATTCCAGCTATCCTGGAGAAATCCAACATTAACCCTGACACATACTGTCACAGCGTCACGCGTGAAGAACGTCTGCTCCTGGTGAAAGTGCTCAAAGATATGCATATCCATCCCACAGGACTCCTGGGCACTGACAAGGCCATCATCACCTCGGGTGGCATCGCCCTCGAAGAGTTAGACTTCAAGACCATGCGCTCCAAGAGGATAGACAACTTGTATGTAGTGGGTGATCTTTTGAATATAGATAGACCATCGGGTGGTTACTCTCTACAACTTTGTTGGACTACGGGGTGGGTTGCGGGGAATAGTATTACAAAATAACACGACCTTACACATACTGTTCACCTCTACCTCATCGCCCCAACTCTCGCCCTCGTCACCGGTCCGAATATTCCAGATGCCGGCGTGATCTTGTTCGCCACCTGGAACTTGATGAGGGCCACTTTTGTTGCAGGACCAAAGTAGGTTGACTCATATCCTGGTGAACCAGCCTCGCCTGCCGTAGCCTTGGCGGAGGCAGGTGAAACTATGTAGTAGCCTTTCTGGTTGAGGAAGACTTGGAGTGCTTTGACGTCTGCACCTGTAGAGCCGAGTTGGAGGGTTCTAGTAAAGCTTCCTACTGGAGTTGGTACAACTGATCTAACTGGTGTTGTAACTGGTACAACTGGCGTAGCTACTCCACTTCCCTTTAGTACTGCACGTGTCTTTGGTCCAGTAGCTCCATAGCCGTTTGTAGTGGCGGTGCCTGAGCAAACAATTGCTTTGGCACACTGGTACTTGCGGAGAGCTGTCTGTGTTGCAGGACCAAAGTAGGTTGACTCTTTGCCTGGTGAGCCGGTACCAGTTGAAGCTACGCGGAATGGATATGTCGCCTGCCCCGAGCTTGTCGAGGGGTGGTTGTTGAGGAAGACTTGGAGTGCTTTGACATCTGCACCGGTTGATCCTAATTGGAGTGTGCGAGTGATGGTGATGCCTCCTGTTGTAGGTAATACTCCTCCTGCCTTTGGTGCACCTATGGTTATGTGGCCTGTCCCTATGACGTTAGCTGGGGTGATGCCTGTGCCAGTCCAACCAGTGGATGCGGTGGAGCCGCCTCCTGATGATCCGCCACCAGATGAGCCACTAGAGCCTGAGGAGCCACCACCTGTTGTAGGTGGAGTAACTGGAGGAGTTGTTGGGGGTGTGGTTGTTCCTGTAGGTGGAGTGACTGGGAGTGTGTCGAAATGACCATCATCAGAGATACTGGTGTTGCCTGCTGAATCTCTAGACCAGACTCTGTAGTGGTAGGTGGTGGAAGCGCTAGGGAGGGAGAGTGTGAAGGAGGGTGCTTGGGTGAGAGAGGTTGAGGCTGTTTTGCTTCCGTAGCCTCCTATTCCATTTACTGGAGCGGTGAGACCATACTCTACTTGGGAGTATGCTGGTTCGTTGGTTGACCAGGAGATGTGGGCAGAGGAGGTGGTGATGGTGTCGTGGGTGACTGATGTGATGTTGGGGGAGGTGATGTCGGGGGTGACGGGTGTACCTATCGGTAGAGTACAAGAAGCGTTGGTGCCGTTGTTTGAGCCTAGACAGGACCAGAGATGATTCGTAGAGGTGTCAGTGGTGTCAGAGAAGGTACCGAGGGAACATTGATCGAGTGTGGTGGAGCAAAGCCCGTTGGTTGGGGGTGTGACTGTTCCACCGGTAAAGGTGGCGGTGACAAACTTGTTGCTGTTTACAATGACTGAACATGGACCAGAACTGTTTGTACAAGCACCTGACCAACCTGCAAAGGTAGTGCCATTTTTCGGAGTAGCGGTGAGAGTGTAGGTAGCAGGTGAAGTGACTGTGACTGAACAACTAGATCCGCAATTGATGCCGGCCGGTAGTGCAGAGGTTATTGATCCGTCTCCATCCACCGTCACGCGAAGTTCGTACGAATTAGTGACCGACGAGACACTATATCCACTATCAGACACTAGGAGGGGTTCGAGATCTTCCAGATCGACGAAAATATTTTCTCCTGTCGGACTGCTGGCGGGGGCACCTGCTGGATTGAAAGAAATGATGTCGGTCGTACCATCAGGATTAACTACCTTTGCAGTGTAGTCATCGAGACCGATGATCTGAGGATCAGACTTGCATTGTGTTGGATCGGGTACTGCGTCATCACAGGTTTTATTGTCATCAGGGTTCTTTGGGTAGATGACCGTCATGAAATGATACTTTGTTTTCCGGTCTTTGGTATTGAACCACAGGGCGTTACTGCGAACATCTTGACCTTCAGGGAGACCACTGCCGTACTTCATGTCCTCTCGTAGCCCCGCCGCAGTTGGGTCGTTGAATTGTTCTAAAGTAAATGGATTGATCTGGCGATCTCTACCCATGCGGTTGTCTATATCAAAAGTGGCTGAATCCTGGATTTGCTTTACAACCACTTTAACATCTGGAGACGGCGTAAATGCGTCATTTGCCCACGGATTATATGCATGTCCTCCTCTCCAAAAATGGAACAACTCACCGGTTCGGGTATCCGAGTAATTATTAAATCCCAGTCGGAATTTTTTGACATTGCTCTTGTACCAGAATGAGCCGTCTGCACGATTGAGTCCAAAAGTACTTGGATCATCTTCCAGATAGGAGGGCTTGGTTGGATCGCAACCGATAGTTGTCCCCGCTGGACTGCATAAGTTAAACTCGGGTCTTAAAATATGGTAGAGCCATGAAAACTTGAAGGGAGCTTCACTTTCAAGATCGTCATAAATAACGAAGTACTTGTCTTTCACGATCAGGAAATGTCTATTAACCTTTTTCAGTCCGGCAAGCGGCGCACCCTTGTAAGCAGCGACTCCATGATTCGCATCCAGCATGAATCCATTCCATAGATCTATCATGATATCTGGTCCCGTAGGGTAGCCATTGGTGCCATCCACCGCAACATATACATAATTTCCTTTGGAAGCAGCACATCCTTTTGCTCCCTGACAAGCAAAGATGCGATTGTAGTATGGTTTGGTTGCATTTACTGGAGGATGCTGGCCACGACCGTCAACGAGAATTGTATTTCTTTGCATCGGATGGTAGAGCCACGGCACATCTGTCTGACTACTTTCACTGGCTCCGCTTCCAGCAGTAATAGTCGTTCCGTAGGCCCAAAAATCATAAGAAAGATCACTAAAGGCAGCATGACCCCCCCTCCCGATACTGCGCGGACGGGCTTGAATAACATAACCTATACCTTTGCTGAAACAGTCCGGAGAGCTTTGTGGTAGAGAGCACCCGAGAGCATAGCCATCGCTTTTAATAACCTCATGAGTATCTGTAGTATGAGTGGTTGGCAGACTCGGACGCGGGAAAGCGAGCCATAGGGGAATATACTCAAAATCCTGAGCGACACCTCCTTCAGCATCTTTATCTACGGTACTGGAACGCAGGGTATCATTTATCACATGCGTTGTGTATATGGGATCCTTCATATACCTCGCAAACCATCCACCTCCTCCCCAGACGTTGATTCCGCCTACATCCCCACCACCATAATCCGTCCACTGGTCACTCCAGGTGGTCAGTCCTACTGGAGCGATCTTGTCCCAATAGTTCGCAGCTTTCTTCCAAAACGGATTGCGCTCAAAATGGGCTTCAGGCAGAGCAATAGACGCCAGCATATGACCCCTAATGATCGAACCTTTGTGAACCGCAAGGTGCAAGACCGAATATCCAGTGCCCGCATTGGGAGCTCCTTCAAACCCGAATGGGTAGGTAACTCCGATCATATAATTGCCCCCAATCTCCCAGAATTGTCTGCAGATAGGGCTGTCAGAATAGCACGCCAACGCCAGAGAGAATCCAGAATTTATCGCGAGAAGTCCATGACTATCTCCAGCCATAAAAATCGACTCTGCCCCCATCTTCATTCCCCATGGATATGCCACGTCAGGATCGCTCTTATCGCAGATTGCCGTCGATGAATAGTCGTAGCGATTGTAAATATAACCACCCGAATACATGATGGCGAGTAATCTTGATTCTATTGCTTTTCGAATAATTGTCTTTTCACCAGGAGTACCATCGGTGGCATCTGGGGTAAGGTCATCATATAACCAGTCATACGTATAAGCGAGAGCGTTCTGTACCGTGATCAGTTCGGGTATCGTCTGATAATCCCGGCAAATTGTAACAGTACCCTGAGCTACGAAGTCTTTCGCCATCGAGGCGACCACTGCGCCCGGATGGCTGTCTCGGATATCTTTGGCAAGCTTCTTTTCCGCGTCAGTAGCATGCGCACTACTAGCAAGCTGATACACAAACAACGTTGAAGCAATCGCTCCCCCTTGACCATACGTAGCTGTCGCGTTCTTCCACCAAGTAGAGTCGATTGTTGCCTGCGCATCTCTTTTTAGTACACCCCATGACTGGTTGTGATAGTAGTTTCCAACCATCCCCAAGTATAAATCATCTCGGGTTGCCAGGCTCCCTGCAGCATTATTGACAAGAATATTCGGCCGCTGGCTTAGTCTCTGTATCATCCACGACGTATCACCCAACATGCTCCGATCCCACTCTGGTGCTCCCGAAGGCACAAAGAAATTTCGTGTAGCAGACCATTTATATGGCCCTGCAGACCAACTATCCTCCCTGATCTTCCATTCCTTAATATCGAAACGAGGAGTCTTTGCAGTTGCCGGATATGTGTTTTTCATCAATTCTGATTCGGTCATGTCTGCGGGCATCAGATTTTTTGGTAAGATATATCCCACCTTCCAGTAATATGTTTTATTTTTCGCGAGCGGAGGTAGAAAATTGTAAGAATTTGACAATGTTACCACACTAATAGATTGAACCTCGCCGGAAGAATCCCTAGTGATTGTAGGTTTATCAGTAAGTGCATAATTATTGACCACGGCAATATGACTAAAATTTCGATCAGTATCTATCTGAAAAGCAAATTTATATGGCGAACCAGCTGCTAGCGCGCCTGTTTGAGTTACAATAGATGAATACCTCCACGAGAAACGTGGCGGATTGACTTCCGCAACAGTTCCGTCCCCCGGCCTGAAATTTACTAAACCGCTATAAAGCGCATCACCAGGAAGATCGAGCAGTGTTCCTCCACCTGCATCAATCTTTTTGAAATCGCCTGACACAGTTATAGGACTTCGCACAGTGAAGGTGACGACTGTGTCAGATTGGGCAATGTTGGGATATGGGCGCGCATCCTGGCACCGAATATAGTAAGTATATGTCGTACCGTCCGAGAGGTTAGCAATAAGCGACGTATGCGTCATAGTACCTTCGCCATTAAATGTATTTGGAAGCGAAGCATACTTTAGAGCATCAGTGGCACCTGTGGAAGCATCGGTTCCATATCTACATGTAGCTGGTTCATCTGTCGAAAGGTTTAAGGTTACCTGGGTTGTTCCCGGTGTAAAAGAAGAAGGGGTCTTGTTGTTTAGTGTTGGTGCAACATCATCTCCCCCATTGGCTAAAATGTCACACGACGGAGAGGTGGTCTCAACAGCGCAGTAGAGGGACTTGACTTCAAAAGAAGAAAGGTCTCGGGTATATATACGCACATCATCTATGAGACCAGTCCAGCCGTACGAACCTCCGGATACATAAAATGACTGAGAGATATTATTGTAACAGTGCAAATAATTAACATCTTGTTTAACCTGTTGCGCATTGATATACATGGTCATTGTTCCGCTGTGGTCGTTGCAAGTCACCGTAAGCATATACCAGGTGTCAGTGGACAGTCCTGCCCCTGCGTAGAGGTGATTGACATTGTCAACGGAGAGGTAATTGAAGTCTCCATTACTGAGCACATCAAAGTTATGATTCGCCTTGATCCCATTCAGATAGACATTGTGTCCGCTGGTTCCGGTAAGATCGTTCGGCTTGACCCAAGCAGAAAAAGTCATATCTTCATGATTGCCTCCGATTTCTTTCTCCGTACTTACGTATGTACCTTGTGCGTTGTTGAAGGAGAGAGCGTAATTGCCTACTTTTTTATCGGTGCTCCACGTTGGCCCACTGCCTGTAGCTGCATGCAATGTTCCGATATTGGCATGACCAGAAGAATCGCCGGCTGTAGTCCCACTACCTTCCTCAAAGTCCCATCGAGCAATAAGATCTCGATCAGAATCGAGCTCGTTGGCTACCTCAGAATTTACAGCAGCTGTTTGTGAGTTTGTAAAAAGGTTCGACCTATTGTTGTGTATAAAGAGAGTCCCGCCGACAAGCACTGCGAGTGCAATGACGGCCAAAAGATGTTGGGATTTCATCCACATATTGTAACAAATAAGCTAACAAAATGTCGCATTGCTTGTCCCCGTCTTCAAATCAACAACCCCGATGCAGAGCATCGAGGTTGTTGATTACCTTGTACATTAATTTTTTCATAGCGTTTGTGTAGACAGTCATTTTAACATAAGAGTACTATAGTTAGCCACAGTGTTGCCATGTACACATTACCATTCGCGCCTCGTTACGTGGAGTTACACCGTTGACATCAATGTAAATAAATGCTTAAATAGCATTATAAAGTTCTTCGACATCGGCTATTCCCTTGTCGGATAACAAATCTCTAGTTAGAGGCTAATCATGAACGCAAAACTAAATCCGGTTATCCGTACGCGGAGACCCCTCAAACCAATCTTTCCCACGTGGGTCGTGACGGTGATTCACCCCGACATCCAAGATGTTGGGCCTTGCAAGTTCGATATCAGAACTCTCCAGCGTCATACGCTCGGCAAACAGAAGAATCTCACCTGGATGAGCGGTCGGCCCATTTACTTCTATCATAGGCATCACCGAATACTCGAGGGTGGCCTCGGGTATCGCGAATTCCGAGCAATCCGGGCCCGAGGTAGCAAATTCTACCTAAAATACCTCAAGGGTGTCATCGCTTTTGGTTGGAAATCAGTCGTGCGAGATGCTGGAGGTGACATCTATGTTCCCTTCATCTGTTACCGCCGAGACACCAAGTCAGTAGTACTCGATTGGTGTTGGATCGGTAACGGCCACTTCATGGTCAAGGGCTGCAGCCTGCTTTTCCCCAAGTAGGCACACTCAGACGACAGTCGACAAAACTTCACAGAAACCTCGAGCAGTACTCGAGGTTTTCTTTGTGACCTACTTTAAATCCCCACGGTTTCAATAAATTTCTGAATATGACGAATACCTACCTGCTGTTCAAGAGTCGAAACCAAGTGGAGATTTTCGAGTACTTCTTTTAGCGTTTTAGTTGAATTAACATTTGCAACCTCTGGTAATTCTGTAAACATTCTTTGTTTGATGTCCGTATATTCCTTTACAAGAAAATCAATGAACATAGCGTCGCCACGCACGATCTTCTTGATCGCGACAAAACACATACAAATTACGAAACTTACTTTGTCGCTGTATTCTTTCTTGACTCGTTTTGGATCGTGTAACATCTCTCCTCTTTCGACCTTAACCCTTTCGAACAAGACCGTTGATCCTGGGACAATCCGAGAGGACGACATGGGACAGAGATAATAATCCACCTGAAGCAATCCCGCCGGAGTCTCATAAATAATCAGTGAATAATTTCCGCCTAATGGAAAATTTTGCTGCGCCTCATGATACATGACGATACTGCCAAGCTCTGCATACATCTCTAACCTCCTATCAATTATCTGTAAGATTTCTTTATCATCAAATGTAAACCAAATATCGATGTCACTAAAAGCGTCACCTCTACCTTCACTCAAAGAACCAAGTGTATGACCTTCTAATGCCTTATCAGAGAAAAACTTGGTAATGAGGGCAAGCTTTTGATCTCTCGCTTCAACTAATTTTGGCTTGATATCTTCTTTCATAAATTGAACTATAAACTACCTGGCCTCCTCCAGCCCAATCTACTGACCGCCCATCTCCAACACTTCATCCATCCTTATTTGTGACACAAACTCGGGCACGTGACTGACCAGGATCATCGCCCCTTCATACTTATCCAGCGCTCGCGAGATCACCGGCAGATGTCGGAAATTGATATGGTTGGTGGGCTCATCGAGGATGAGAAGTCCCGGGCGCTGTAGAACCAGGCGGGCGAAAGCAACGAGACCCTTTTGCCCTTCTGATAGCGAGCCGATCTTGGTATGGATGGAGTCTGAAGTGATGAGGAAGCTCGCGGCAGTGGCACGCAGTTCGGTTTCGATCAGGCGGCCGTCGACGGAGCGAATGATCTTTTCGAGGGATTGGTAGACGGTGTCGTTGAAATCCATCATTGAAAAATCTTGGCGATAGTAACCGACGCGGATACCAGGAGTGATGACAGCACCTGAATGACCTGAGCCCTTCACGTCGATAGCAGCCAGTCCGTCGACGCTCCGACTTCCATAAATCTTCTCAAGAAGAGTGGACTTCCCTATACCATTCGGACCAGAAACAAGCAGATGTTGTTTTTTGCGCAATTTAATATTACAGGTCCTCTTCACCTGCTTGTGCGAACCTGGTGGCGTAATACTATATGAAGAAATGGCAATAACATCACCGATGATATCTGGCTGAGCAGGAATAATAAAATCCTTGATTGTTTTGTCTTCCTTGCGGACATCGACGATCTCCTCCGAAAGCTCCTCGGCTTTCTCGCGCATGCGCTTTGCCACAAGACGCATCTGACCACCCTTCATGGCGAACATGTTGGCCTGATCTTTGTTGGCTTGGATCTCTTTTTCCAGACGGGCGTTCTTCATATTTTCTTTTTCGATACGCGCAGAGATCTGGGTCACCACATCCTTGTAGTCGCCGACGTATTGCTCAACTTTGCGGGTGTGAACATCGAGATACAAAACTCCGTGAGTAAAAGCATTCAAAAATTCTGCATCATGGGAAATAACTAGGCAGGTTTTTTTGTAATTGACCAGGAACTCAGTGAGGTGCTCGATACCTGCCTTGTCGAGGTTGTTGGTGGGCTCATCGAGGAGAAGAAGGTCAGGGTCTTGGATAAGCGCTGACGCTAGGAGCAACCGCGCCTGCTGACCACCCGAAAATGATTTTACGATGCGATCTTTGAGGTCGGCTCCTTTGTGCGCGTGGAGATTGACCACCTCGAGTATCTGGTCAATACGTGGATCTATATCGTACTGCTTTTCCTTGAAGCATTTTTGGAAGAAATCACGAACTGTCAGCTCGAGATCGGGACGAGGGATGACTTGGCGGGCAGTGGCGATGGAAGCCCCATTGGTTACGTGGATATCACCAGATTCTGTCTTGTAACCCTCAGTGCTATCTGCACCGAGAATAAGCCCGAATATAGTGGTCTTGCCTGCCCCATTTTGACCCATGATAGTGATCTTTGTACCTCGACGGACGGTGAAGCTGACATCATCGAGAATGGGTTTATTGGCGGTGTGCTCGAAGGAGACGTCTTCAAAACGAATGATGGTGTCGCCAGAAAAGTCTGGACGACCACCTTTTGGGGTGTTTCTCTGATTGTTGGCCATAAGAACGTATACACTACGTCATTTTTGAGATTCTGGGAAGTGAACATGTTCCAAAATGGAAACAGTTGAATATTCCAGTATGTGCAAATTTTGTACATACTGAGTTATCCGGAAATTCCGGATAACTGAGACATTTGTTAAGGTACCAAATTCTTCGTCAATTTCAGAGTAATTTTCCCTTTCAGATTTCCCTTAAGTTTCTTAGACTCAATTAATGCAATAGCTTCATGGAGGCCCTCGAGCCCTTCGGGAGATTTTCTAAGTTGATGTTTGTGCAGTGCATATCCATTCACTAGATAGTCGTGCAGGACCTTGGTCGCCCAGATGCGAAATCGCGTAGCTTTCTTGGAATTTACCCTGTAACCTACAGCAATTATTGCATCGAGATTATAATAATCAATCGAACGGATTACCTTTCTAACCCCTTCATTTTGAACTTGTTCCATTTTGGAACAAGTTGCCAGTTTTTCTAGTTCTCCGTCACTGTATATATTTTTTATATGCTTCGTAATGGCTTGAGATTTAACGTCAAAAAGCCGCCCAATCTGGGCCTGTGTCGCCCACATCGTATCTTTCTCAATATCTGCACGTAACTCAATATTGCCACGTTTATCTGTGTAAAGAACTATTTTACTTTCCGGAACTTTTGTTAATGCCTTATCACTTTTTTACTTCCCCTTCCTTTTTGCTGAAAGTTTCTCGATAGTTACCAGGAGTGGCGAACCGACGAAGATCGATGAGTATGTACCCGCGGCAATACCGATGATGAGAGCAAGCGAGAAATGTTTTGTGGTGTCACCTCCTACGAAATAGAGGACGGTGAGTGCCAATAGAGTGGTAAGTGAGGTATTAATAGAGCGCGTAAACGTCTGACTGATACTTTCCCCTACAATATGTTCAAACGATTTCTTGCCTGAACCATGACGGAGGTTTTCGCGGACTCGGTCGAACACCACGATAGTGTCGTGCACTGAGAAACCGAGGACCACCAGGAGGGCGGTGACGAAGAGTGTGTCCACTTCATACCCGAAGAAGTGACCAAGGACAGAGAAAACGCCGATGGGTATGATCACGTCGTGAATGAGTGCAACGATGGCGGTGAGACCGTATTTCCATGAAGACACTGGTTCGGAGACTTTGCGAAATGCGAAAGTGATGAAAAGGACGATGGCCAAGATCACAAGAACAATGGAGACTGTTGATTTGCGCAGGGCTTCGACGCCGAGGACTGGACCTATGGAATCAAAAGTTTTTTCGACGAGCTGAGTTGAGCCCTTGAGAGAAAGTGCGTCCATAACTTCAACTTTCTCTGTCTGGTCTATAGCTTTCATGCGCACAATGTAGCCATCTTCACCAGCAGGACGAATAGAAGCAAATCGATCGATGATAGAAAGCTGGGATACTATAGCGCCCTGGTCTGGACGGCCGCTCGGATAAGAAACCTCCACTAGGGTACCGCCAGTAAAATCAATGCCGGGCTTTACTCCCCAGATAACCAAGGACACGATACATGCCGCTACAAGTAGAAGCGAGATGGTATAGAAAATTTTTCTGTGTTTGACAACCCACATAGTGATAGTGATTAGGAATTGCTGCGGCCAAAGCCGTTACTAATAAGAAATTTCGAAAGCTTGGTGGTCTTGCCTGGCGAAACCGCGTACAAGAACATTCTCGAAGCAGTGATAGCCGTGAACATACTGACGAGAACTCCGATAACGAACACCAAGGCAAAACCCTTTATCACCGAGTTACTACCGAAGTAGTACAAGATGACACCAGTGATAAGACTGGAGATATTGGAATCACGGATAGAGAGCCATGCACGAGCGAAACCTTCATGCATGGCATCCCAGATGCCGCGGCCGCGGACCAATTCTTCCTTCATACGTTCAAAGATAAGGATATTGGCATCTACGGCCATACCGATGGATAGGATGAAAGCAGCGATACCTGCTGCGGTCAAAGTTACACCAATCCATTTGAATATAGCCAAGACCAAGACAGTATAGATAGCTAGTGCCACTACAGCTATAAAACCTGGCAAGCGATACCATAGGATGAGGAAGACGGCGATGATGATGAACGAAACCATACCAGCCTCGATGCCACCGTTCACAGCAGCCGCACCGAGGGTTGGGCCGATGGTTTGAGTAGAGATAAGTGAGATAGGAACAGGCAGTGCACCGTAGTTGAGGTCGCGGACCAATTTCTTGGCTTCATCAACAGTAAAGGTTCCGTTGATTTCGGCCTTACCATCAATGATCTGGTCCCGAATGACAGGAACGGAGATGGGGGTACCATCGAGGAAGATGCCGAGATAATCTCCAACATGCTCCTTGGTAATAGTAGCAAAAAGATCGCGACCCTCTGAAGTAAATGCCAGGCCAACTACAGGCTGATTTGTAGTTGTGTTGAATTGGACTGTAGCCTTACTAACGAGACGGCCAGTAAGTCCAGTCGGAGTGAAAAGTGCAAGATATGCAGCCTCCTGTTCGGTGGTACTGGCGAATTCACTGATCTTGGCTTGGAAAGCACGCATGTCCTTGTCAGATACCAAGCGGAATTCGAGAGACGGAGTAGCTCCGATAGAACGAACGGCTTCCTGCACATCAGTAACGCCAGGAAGCTCGACCACGAGCTTGTAGGCACCTTGACCGCCACCGAGAGCTCCTCCCTTTTCTACCTGTACCAATGGTTCGCTCACACCAAAGAGGTTGACGCGACGTTCCACTACATCTCGAAGTGACGACATAGAATCTGTGATGTCTTCGGAGGCAAGTTTGGAGACATCGGCGCTGTAGACGAGGTGTGTACCGCCAGAAAGGTCCAACCCGAGACGGAAGGGCTTTGAAGCAGGAGTAGTGGCACCTACGATACTTGAGCTATATACCCAGTAGCCGATGGCTGCAGCGATAATGATGAGGAATACGGCTCTGGCGCGGTGCTTTAACATAGTAGGGCTTATTATATGGATTTTGAATATTTATGCAATCTTCCTTATACCTTCCTCAAGTACCATCCGCGGCATCCATCCGAAAAGCCGCTTGGCCTTGGATATATCAGCCAAAGAATTTTTCGGTTCATGGCGTGGAGGCAAATGAGTGATTTCTCCACCAATAAATTTTGCAATCTCCAGGACTGATGTCTCCTTTCCCGATCCGATATTGAATATCTCACCAGAAGCATTGCTTGTTTGCATAGCCAACAGATTTGCGGCAACCACATCACTCACATGAACAAAGTCTCGTGTCTGCGAACCATCACCAAGGATAGTAAGGGGTTTACCTTCTTTCTTTAATTGGGCAAAGCGCGCAATCACTCCAGAATAAGGACTGTCCGCTCGTTGACGAGAACCGTATACATTGAAATAACGGAGAATAACACCTTCCATTTTCCCTACGGTGATTGCTTCATGAATATCATTCTCAGACTGGAGCTTGTGCTGACCGTAAGGACTTTCTGGATGAGTAGGAGCATTCTCCGAGATTGCTCCTGTTGTAACGCTTCCATACACCGCACTTGACGAAGAAAAGACAAGCCGCCTGATGCCCGCAATTCGGGCCACTTCGAGAATATTGAGTGTCCCACCTACATTCACCTCCTCGGTTTCAGTAGGGTGTTCGAGTGAATACTGCACACTGACGATGGCAGCACAATGGAATATCCCATCGGCTCCCGAGATAGCTTCACCGAAGGAATCCCTAACACGGATATCTGCTTCGATAAAAGTGGCTTTGGGATTTATATTATTTTTCGATCCGCTAGAGAGATTGTCTACGACGATTACGTTGTGCCCCTGCGCACATAGGTCATCAACAATATGCGAACCGATAAAGCCGGCACCCCCTGTTACAATGTATTTTTTTGATTCAGCCATTCTCTTATTATAACCTGTGTGTGTAATTACACTCCTTGCTTGGACAAAATAGCCTTTAGAGTCTGCAAGACGATCTTGAGATCCAAAAGAAATGAACGATTTTTGATGTAAAAAAGGTCATACGAAAGTTTGTCACGCGTATCTTTGACCGCTACGGCATGGTGCGGATGAGCTTCGTGGTAGATCTGTGCCCATCCCGAAAGGCCGGGCTTGATAAGATGTCGCACATTGTAATACGGGATTTCATTTTCATATACACGAGCCAGTGGTGGTAGTTCCGGACGCGGACCGATGAGAGACTGTTCTCCTTTGACGATACTCCAGAGCTGAGGTAGTTCATCGATGCGCGTCATACGAATAAATTTACCGACACGAGTGATCTCGAGCTTTGATTTTCCTCCTGCATATTCCCCCTTATCATCTGAGGTCATGCCACGAAATTTGGTGATCTTGATAGGCACACCTTTCATGCCAACACGTTCCTGATGGATGAATATTGCCCCTCCGTCATCGAGCTTGATCGCGAGATATATAAACGGATAGACAGTGAGAGAAATGATCCCCAGAATGCCTCCAATAACAACGTCTGTTAGACGTTTGAGAATATCGTAGATGCGTCGAGTACCCAGAGCCGTGGCGGAATTCTCCACCAACCATCTTTCCCCTACCATCGAAAGGGGTACGCGATCAAATAGCGCTTCGTACATTTTACTCGCATCGATCACTTGTACACCGGAGAAAATCAGAGAGTACAGGAACGGCATAGCCGCTTCTACATTGGGATTATGGAGATCAGCGACTATTACTGTAACCCCGCTAATACGTACAGCCTCAGCAATAGCTATCACGGTTTCATTGACTGATGTTCGAGGAACGATGTGCTCCACGAAAACCATGCCATAACTTGAACGTGTATTTATCTCATCAAGAAGGTCTCGCAAATCTTCATTATCACCAACGATCACAGCAGGTTGCCGCTTTGATGAACTTACGACCGGAAACATCACGTCCCGCCAGATAAAAAGGAAGAAGGTGGAGACAATAAAGTAAATAATGAGGTTGGCCTTTGGGGCGATGGTAACGGGCGCAAGGTAGAAGAAGATAATGCCCAAAATAACATTGATCACTTGGGCCTTGAGGAGAAGACTGCGCACACCTCCTCGAATTGCTACGGACTGCTTATCGTAGAGACCTGCACTAAAGTTTACTAAAATAAAAACAATAAAAAGGACGGAAAATGAGGGCAAGTGGTTGAGAAGAAGATTCTGATCTGGTACCCGACCGTAACGGACACTGAGAGTAACAATCAAGGAAAAAATATAAGCGATGAGGTCGCCTGCTATGAGAACGCTTGCTCCTTTGGTATTGGCGATCTGATTCACGGGCTTACACTACCACGAGTTTGGGGTGGCTTCAAGGGTATAAATATGTTACTTTGAGACTATGAAAATTCTCTACATCATCACCAAATCCAACTGGGGTGGTGCACAAAAACATGTCTTCGATCTGGCCACTGCTATGAAAGAGAGGGGCCACGAAGTCACTGTTGCTCTCGGCGGAGATGGTGCACTGCGAAGTCACTTGGAAGAAGCTGGTATCTTTACACATTCCATTGCTGCACTCGGACGCGACATTTCATTGAATAAAGAAGCTGGCTCTCTCAAAGAAATATTCTCAATCATTCGTTCCAAACGTCCTGATGTCTTGCACCTCCACAGTCCCAAAGCCGCTGGCCTTGGTGCCGTCGCAGGCAGGATGCTTGGAATTAAAAAAATTATCCAAACCATACACGGCTGGTCATTCAATGAAGATCGACCTCCCCACCAGAAAGCTTTGATCATCTTTTTTTCCTGGCTCACAAGCATTCTCTGTCATACCACAATTGTCATTTCACATAAAGAATATACTCAGGCACTACATTTCCCCGGTGTAAAGAAAACTTTGACCTTGATCCCTATGGGTTTACGTATTCCTACATTTATTTCCATTGATGGAGCCAAACAAGCTATGGCCAAAACGATCGGTATGGAACTTGGTGAATTTAATAAAAAGATACTAATAGTCAATACTGCTGAGCTTCATCCCAATAAGGGTCAGACCTATCTGGTCGAGGCCATGAAAGAGACCGCACGGGAACACCCGACCGCGATCTGCATTATCATTGGTGATGGGCAGGAGAAATCAACTCTCTCTACTCTCATCAAAAAACATGAGCTGGAAAAGCATATATATCTTGCAGGATATGTACCCAACGCCGCAGAATACCTGAAGGCCTTCCATATTTTTGTAATGCCTTCTGTCAAGGAAGGTCTGCCCTACGCCATACTTGAAGCTGGCGCTGCCTCATTGCCTGTAGTAGCTACGACTGTCGGTGGTATTCCGGAAATTATCGATGATATGAAATCCGGCATCCTTATACAACCAAAGAAAACTCGTGAACTTGCACACGCTCTTTCATTTATGATCGAGCATGCCGATGAACGTCGCAAATACGGGACAACTCTCAGAGAAAAAGTAGTCACACATTTTTCGATGGAAAAAATGCTGACCAAAGTCGAAGAAGTCTACAAAACTACTGTGGCCCAATAAACTCATTCTTCCCCGCTTCTTTATGGACTGGTCGCGCATAACGGCGCTGGGCCATGAGGATGCCGAGCAAGAGGAACTCGCTGAGGGTGTGCGTCCCGCCGTAACTCATAAATGGTAGTGGTGTTCCTGTTACAGGGAGTAGTTGTATATTCATGCCGACATTTATAAAAATGTGAACAATAAAGTATACCGCCACACCCGCACCAAAAAGAATTTCAAAATTGGTTGCGCCACGCACCGCATTCAAAATGATACGCAATACTATAAAACCATAAAGAGAGAAAAGTATAACTACTCCTGTAAATCCCCATTCCTCAGCAAAGGCCGCAAAAATAAAGTCTGTTTGATATTCTGGAAGAAATTTGAGACGGGATTGCGTACCATACCCCACTCCCTTGCCCCACAACTGACCTGAGCCTACAGCAATCGTCGATTGGTAGGCATTGTATCCGGCACCGTGAATATCCGACAATGGATCGATGAAATTTCTGATACGGTTTTTTTGGTATTCCTGGAATCCAAAAGTCCACAAAAGCACAAACGCCAATACGCCTATACCGATCATGGCCAGGAGATGTTTCTTGGAAATTCCTGAGACCATCACCATACCCAGCCAAATGAGAATGATGATCATGGCAGATCCGAGGTCTGGATGAAGTAGGACCAGCACAAATAACAAGAAGGCATAGGCACCAGAAATAAGGATATGCCTGACATTGGCGATGGCGATATGGCGCCTCGAGAAGTATTTGGCAAGGATAATAATCAGCGCCACCTTGGCAAAGTCAGACGGCTGGAACGAGAATAGGCCGAACGAGAACCATCCTTCAGCTCCGTGGGATATTTTCCCCAAGAAGGTCAAAAGGACGAGCATGGTCAACGCGAATGCGTATATTGAGATTGCCACCCACCGGGTCCGCAAAAAACGCAGATCAACAAAACTCACAGCAAAAAATATTCCTAGCGAGAATAGGATCCAGATCATCTGATGCGAAGCGAACGTGCTGTCTCCAGTAAAAGAGTGCATGGTGATGAGTCCCGCCCCCAAGATCGGGATGGTGGCAAAGAGAAGCCACCAGTCAATACGGCGTCGGTCGCCTTCTCCAGGGACTTTGTATTTTGCTGTGGAAGTGTCTAGAAAATTCATAAGGTTGTCGCATTTTATCACTGTCGCGACAGACCGCAAATGGAATCTAGCCTATTATGATCGAACTACTCGACGACGGGAAGAACCTCTATAGAAATAACCTTACCTTTTCTACTCACAGGCCAGGTAAATGGGGCGATGGCAGTACCCTGAGCTTGGATTTCATCGAGCATAGTTTTCGAAAAGCCAAGAGCATTACCCAATGCATCATAAAGGATGACGTACACCGACATGCGACTTATAGATGCTAGGCTATTATTTTTGATAGTAACCGAAAGCGAGGCCGAATTTTCATCCTCCGTATAATCTTTGGTAAGTACACTTATTGCAGAAAGAGGATCATTTATCTTGTGCCATTCGGGTATGGCAGTAAATTCAAAAAGGGCTTTTACTGGAGTGCGTTTCCCTACAGGTAATGCCCCCCTAAATGCCAGAACATTACGATGAGGAGGCAGAGTCACAGTTCCATTAAAATCAGTTATAAGCAAGCCCTTATTATCATAGAGTATGACATGGTATGGGACATCCTTTGCTTCGCCATCAACATTTGGATTCACCACATATGTGGCAATATTATAGAGTTCTGGCGCCACCGTCTCAAAACGAGTCCAGGCCACCTGAGGAGTGAGAAACGCGCTGGCGCACAACTTTGTACATGATCCGCCACAATCTACACCGGATTCATTACCATTCATCGTTCCATCAGAGCAAGTCGGTGCAGTATAGAATAGATAGAATACAGGAACGCCGATTATGACCAGCAAGAAAAAGATGATGACAATACTATATGATAACCTGCGACGTTTTGACCATGATGCCATAATTATAGAGTAGATGGTGACGAAGCAGTTTTTATATGCCAGATATTTGTGAGAATAAGCACGAGGTATATTGCCCAATCAATGTACCAAGGAAGATTGAAGATAAAAGACAGAACACTCAGGAGAATAAGTGGTGTAAATGCATACAACCCTAACTTGTATAATGTCCCGTATCCTAGACCTGATTTGCGTATCTTCTCTATGATCCAGACGATCAGGGTGAGTACAAGAAGCACTATCATATGCCCGATAACACTTCCGATGAAAACTCCGATAAGGACGCCCAGTAGCAGGAGAGGTATGATAAATTTCAATAGTGGCAAGATGGAAGATGCCCATGAAATGATCTGTGCTCTATTGATAGTTATATCCGGAATACCTTTTAATGGTTGAACCGTGACCTGACCATTGTCCTTTTCTCCAACGATATAGTCGGCAGTAAGAAGAATATAAGTGTCGTATTTTTTGAAATTATCGAATACAAACGGTGTTTCTGTATCGATCACCACCATATTTTTATGTGCCGGCAGACTCGCTGACGTACCAGGCCGACCAGAAATCGATGTCCCTGGTGGCACAGGGATCGCGTAGGGACCATTGATATTGCTCGAAGCTCGACCACTCTTGAGGGTAACAGTCAGAGTCTCAGGGAATGAACTAGTTAATTTTTGGACTGTTGCAGGAGAAAAGAGGTTGGAAACTGTAGGGACAAAAACTACTGAAAAGAAGATGGTAATAATAAAGGCCGCTATCAATGAGATTTTCACAAAATACCAGAATGGTTTTCGGAATGGAGAGTCTTTCTCTTGCTTGTAAAAGCTCGGGTTGTAAAAAGTATCCTTGATCGTTTTAATAAATTTCATGCCTGTAATTATCTCACGTATTAAGGAATTAGGAAAATAGGCAGCTAAGGGTAATTGCAGCTGCGACCACCCTTAACTCCCCAATTTCTTAATTCCTTAATTTTCGTGCCCTTTACGTACTATTACTTAACTACATTGAAGGTGGAGATAGACGAATAGATAAGTGGTTTGGCGACAGTCCAGTCTTTCACCGATGAACGGGCTGTGATGACGTAGGCCTGAAGATTATCAATCACAATGAAAAACTCGGAAATCGATGGGCTGTTCTTGAAACCAAGGTAAGTACCGCTGAGAACGTACATGTTCTTACCTCCCAGCACATACTTCATGAACTTGACCTCCTTGAGATCTTTATTGTACTGAGTGGCCGTGTTAGCAACATCTTCAGCTATCGTACTCTCGGTCATTTTCAACGCCTCAAGATTAAGATCTATACGCTCTATAAAGAAACCAGCTTCTGGAGCATTTTTAATATTGGGCGGGTTTATGATCATCCCATCGTCATCAGGGAATACCTCCCATGTCTTTGGGGTACGTATAGAGAACTTAAGAGTTTTATGACTTGAAAAATTAGTCGTAAGAAGACTGATGTCACCCACCGGAAAGGGAGAGGCTACGGAGGGAAACAGTGATTCTGATCGATATGTAGAATTTTCTATCCCAGTCTGTTGATTGCTGAGAGCCTTTTCACGTGCTTTTGTAAATCCGGAAACCACGCCGAACACAAAGGGTGTAAGTACGAAGAGGAACATAATGATCAGGCCGAAGATACAGAGTCCAAGCATCCAACCTCTAAAGGTCTTGCTCTCAGGAACTGGCTGAGGTTTTCCTTCTTTGAGATGCTTGTATATGAAATAGGAATACAGCAGTGTTATTGGAGTTATAACTGACCAGTAGATAATATTTGCAATAACCGCAAAAGTGCCTATGACCACATAGAACTTGATAGGTGCCTGGGCCACGGTATTAAAGAAGGTCGCGACACTCTCAACATTGAATGCCCCACCCAAAATGAAGTATCCACAAAGAAGCAGGAGTGTAGTAATAAATCCCATAACAATAATCATAAGTACAGCGAGAGCAAGGCTACGGAGAATCACTCTCCACCAATTACCCCTTACATAGTAAAAACTTGCTAAAAGAGCCGAGAGTCCTCTTTTATCTTCAATCATGAGCGGAAACATTGCGTAACCGTTATATCCTGCGAGGATGATTGCAGGGATGAGTAAAAATATTCCACTTCCGATCATAATACCCACAAGAAGTATGGTAACCCACAGAATTGACCAGAATCTTTTCAATGTTTGTAGAATGACAGTCTGCACTGGATTGTGTACCCCGCCGCCCTTTTCACCAGCATTCTTTACAAGAGCATACGGGACAATAACTTGTGCCACAAATCCAGCCAAACCCAACACAATACTTAGCAATACATAGAGAATAACTAGTCCAGTTGCACCTCCACTATAAACAAGAAGCTGATTAAGTACCAATCCGATAATAGAGATAGCAATAGGTAGTAGTCCTATAACAAAAAAAGATTTGTAGTGCGTTTTATAAAATGAAATAGCCAAGCGTAAAAGTCCGATAACACCCGGCATTTCGACTCTCATAGGTGAGCTCATGATAATGAAATTAATTTATATGCTTCGTATGCTAGCATTTAGAACATAAATACCAAAGTCCTTCCTGTTGATAATAACTGCCCAAAACAAAAACTCCCCGCGGGGAGTTTTCCTATATTGAATCCTCTGTTCTGGCGACAAGCTACTTTCGCCCCGTAGGACTATCATCGCCGCAACTACGTTTCACTGCCGTGTTCGGAATGGGAACGGGTGTTGCCATAGCGCCAAATCACCAGAACACAGGATTCAACTGTGTATTCATACTCAAATTGTAAACCGCACCACTAATGGTGCCACACGAATAAACAATGTATTTTTTACAAGCGACGTCCAGAGTTCCTAATAGGATCGACGAATTAGTACTTCTCGGCTGAGCACATTGCTGTGCGTACACCTAAAGCCTATCAACGTAATCATCTTTTACGGGTCTAAACGATACCTAATCTTGGGGCCGGCTTCCCGCTTATATGCTTTCAGCGGTTATCCGATCCGAACTTAGCTACCCTGCGGTGCCGTTGGCACGACAGCAGGTAGACCAGAGGTTCGTTCAACTCGGTCCTCTCGTCACATTATTCCCCTATCACTAGGAGTGCAGACTATATCTTCACCCTTCGAAGCTCGCGACTAGCGAGCGCAGTAGGGTGTTGGCGTATTACAGAGATGTGCCTGCTACTACTTTCAGTAGTAATAGCTTTCCAGTCACACCTAAGTCTATTTTTGGGCTAGAGCCCTCAAATAAGTCGTTACGGGGTCAAACCTAAAATCCGTAGCAGTTCATCTCTCGTCTTCTTTTTCTTGGTGACGTAATTTTCATTCTGAATCACCACGATAAGATCAACAAGTTTAACTCTCTGCTCACGATCGAGCATTTTATATTTTTTACTGGACAGAATAGTACACGCCTCAATCAAAGCCTGTGCCTGAATCTTCTTGAACCTAATATAAGGTTTAAGTAATTCAAGTATACTCTTTACTGAAGTGTAACCATTGATCCTTAGTTCGGACATCCCATCGTTTCTACGATAAAAGTATCCCTTACCAAGAACTTTCTGTATCCAGAATAAATCTTTTTCATGCCGAGTATCTTGATAGAAACAAATAGTAGACATAAATCGAATCTTCGATATGCCATCCTTTCTGTTTTTTATTTGAAGCATTAAGCTTCCATCACCATCAAGAAACCCTGCAATATATGCAAGATCAATTGTTAGATCGACTTCCCACGGTATTGTCTTAATTGATTTCTGGTCCTCAAGTATCTTCATGATACTATTGTACTTCCGATGCCGGACCGGCACAACAGAAGTTATCAACGGACCCGAACAATTAAGGGTTCCACCGTTATTAGCCACTTTGTCATCATGGATTACTCCATGAAGTAGCAAATTCTACTAGAGTCAAATCCCCTCAAGTATCAACGCCTGCAGTAGATAGGAGACCAACCTGTCTCACGCGTGTTATCAATGATTACTCATTGCACTTGGACTATAGCTTATTCCACTTACCGAAGTAAGTTTGGAACGTCGATGTTTAGTCTCTACGGGTATTAGATCGCAGGTAAGTCAGTAACCGGTAATCTGTAATTTCTTACTGACTTACTGTTTACTAATTTACGCTTGTGACAAACTTCCCTCGGTGTCACCTCTTTTAAAAGGATTCACCGATACTAATCGACTTGATCATCATCTGTTACCAGATGCGACCGCCGTGGTTGATTGATCATTCCTCATTGTAACTAGGCACTTTGCTAAGTACCCAGAACAAATTTTAATCTATTATCACATCCGGCTTAAAGGACCAGATGTGACTATTTCACGAAAAGTTTCTCGAAGTGATTCAGACTGCACAAAGCACGTGCGTGCTCTGAACGGTCTGAACCCAGCTCGCGTACCACTTTAATTGGCGAACAGCCAAACCTTTGGGAGCTTCTCCACCCCCAGGATGTGGTGAGCCGACATCGAGGTGCCGAACTCCGCCGTCGATATGAACTCTTAGGCGGAACTAGCC
>JBBQVG010000007.1:0-32682 GCA_038211765.1 Minisyncoccia bacterium
AGGCCAAAATGCGTACCTGCAGAGAACATGCTTTCGATGATTGTTTTTGATCCGTTTTGTGTTGCCATATATAGTGAAGTATAACTTAACAAAAGCTGGGGATGAAGTCAATTGCTGGGTGGGTTATGTAATACCAAAGCTAAAATGACACCCCTTCCAAAGCTGAAATGACACCCCCCCCATAGACGGCATTGTACCATTGGGCATATTACATAACCCAAATATGCCGTGGCCCCAACCAAACTCACCATCTCTGAAAGAGATCGGTATGACACGATTCGTTCGTGTATCGACGGAGAGATTACTAACAAAGAAGCGTCGATTCGTCTCGGACTCAAAGTAAGACAGGTACAGAGGATTAAGCTTTCTGTCGAAGCAGAAGGAGAAAAAGGTGTCGTTCACAAATCCAAAGGAAAGTTACCTAGCAATGTGACTTGTAGTACCGTCATCAAAGAAGTAACCGCGTTCCTTAAACAAAAGAGACATCGAGACTTCGGTCCAACATTTGCACAAGAGAAGCTTGCCTTGATCAATGTTACGATGAATACGGAAACCCTTCGGCTACTCATGATCAAAAACGATCTCTGGAAACCGCAGGTACGTCGAGGACCGCAGATTCACCGTGAATGGCGCGAGCGCATGGCCAGCACAGGTGAGCTCGTGCAATTCGATGGTTCATATCACGACTGGTTTGAGAACGGTGGAGAGGAATGTCTCCTAGCCGCCATTGATGATGCTACAGGCAAGATCATGAAGGGTGTGTTTGAAGACAATGAGAGTGTGCTTGCTGTCTTCCGCTTCTGGATTACATACCTAGAGGTCTACGGACGTCCTGTAGCCATATATCTGGACAAATTCAGCACCTACAAGGTAAATCGCAAGAATGCGGTAGACAACAAGGAATTCATTACTCAGTTTCAAAGAGCAATGGGTGAGCTGGGTGTCCAGGTCATCACGGCACATTCCCCTGAAGCCAAAGGAAGGGTTGAGAGGCTGTTTGGCACACTTCAAGACCGAGCAGTGAAAGAGATGAGACTTGCCAACATTAAGAATCGCAGTGAAGCAAATCTATTTCTCGACAGGGTGTATCTTCCCGATCACAACAAACGATTCAGTGTTCCTGCAAGGAATATACACGATGCGCACCGTCCACTCACAGACGAATTACGAGTGAAGTTACCGTCAATCTTCTCAGTACAGTCGAAGCGTAGAGTGAACAATGACTATACGATTCAATACAAGACAAAGTGGTTCCAGCTTGCTGACAGACAGGAGACCACGGTCTACAAACGAGATGAAGTGATTGTTGAGGAACACTTGAATAACACCATTCATATTAGAATTAAAGCCACATATCTTAAATATCGTGAACTTCCGGAGAGACCAAAGCCCGTTCACATCCCAATCATCGCAATTACTAAGGAAAAACCAAGTCGAATACCTCCCAAAGATCATCCGTGGAGGAAATTCAATTTCTGAAAAAATTTGCTAAATGCATAAAACCAAAACACATTAATTCAAACTACAACAGGTGTCATTTCAGCTTTGGTCTGACATAAAAGTAAATGTCGTGAGTATTGAGATGCGTACACTCACTTTACTTCTCCTTCACCACCACCGATATTCTATTTGGATCACTCGGAACCTTCGCCCATGGAGGAACAAGTTCCCCTGAAGCGGACTGAATAACCGGACCATAAAACTGCAAAATCTCTTGTGTATGTGCGAGCGGCACTCCAGAAAGTTTGGCCTTGATCTCATCGACAGGAATGATGCCACGAACATCGAAGTTACCACTACCTTTGACCAAAAGCGGAGTCTTCTTTGCGGCATCAAAATCTTTTGGGTTCGCTATAGAAACAGTGAGCTTTTCGAGCCCAGGAGTTGTATATGAGAATTTACCGAATGAACTGATAGATTGTGCACCAGCAAGGCGTGAAGCAAGCCGATCCTTTTTCAAAATAATACCATTGAAGATACCGCTTACAGAAATTTCAGCTTTGGTAGGATCGGTTCCTCCTACAACCGGTTCAGAATACGAAGTAACGTTCATGGAATCATACATAATATAACCTTCTGGAACGGCAGTTTTGACTTGATCTTCGAGGGTCAGAGCCAATCTTGCCCTGAGCGCGGCTGACGTAGAGGCAAGAGCCGATGGACTAACTGTTTTTTTCTTCCCTTCATACCCACCAGTTATGTCCGATGCCAATCGCGCATAGAAACCATCGTAACGAGGAGTCCCCTTGTATCCAAGAAAATGGAGATCCTCGATCTTTTCTGCCTTTGCTATGTTGTATATCTGACCAGTCTGATCTGCTACAACAGTAGCTTGTATGGTTCCGGGGTTGCTGGCTGTGCCACCGGGCACAGTTATGGTACCAGTCAGTCGGTATACTTTTCCAGAAGAATTGGAAAGACGGCTACCAGCGATGAGTTGCTGGGCGCTTTCTCCGTAGATATTGTAAATAGTGAGCTTACCCTGAGCCTTTGTTGAGATCGCTGGACCATCGGATGCTGGAACAGTGCTTGTAGCTGTACTTTTCACCGTGATAGATTGATAGATAAGCGTATCTGCCGAAGCCTGTGCGGCCGCCGAGTCTGCATGCTGAGCGACATAGGTGCCGTTTACTGATACGGGAATAGTTTTTGGAACGATGGTAAATGTGGCACGTGAGAAATATGTCGAAGCCACAAAACCAATTCCGCCAACTACCGCAATAATGGCAATAGTCAGAAGCACCCATTTTCCAGAGGAGGTTTTCTTGCGATGTTTTGTAGGAGTTGGCGGCTCGATGAGGGTCTTGTGGGTCTGGACTTTGGTAACCTTCGTCTGCTGATTGTCTGCTTCTTCACGGGTAGAAGGTTTTGAAATCTTGAGATCAGATACTTTTTTTAGATGAGAAATTTTTGGAGGATGAGCGGTGGAGACGTGTCGATCTTCACTCTGGTGCTCCACAGGAATATCCCGTATTGATCGATGATTTCCTGGAACTATGTCTTGGACGCGGCGAGGCATAAATTTATCAGATTATATCATAGCTCCGTACATGATACTATAGAGCGCCATAGTATAGAGTCCCGAAAGACGGGCAGGTTCCTCTAGAGCATCGAAGCGAACAAAAGGCGTCATTTGTTCGAGTTTCAAAATTTCGACCTCGGTCCCTGGATAAGTATTTTTGATGCTTTGTGCAAAGAAGCTCTCATGAGTATGGGCGCATAGTATCGTATGTGCAGGCAAGCCCACTAGCGGTTTTACTGTAGCAAACATTTTTTTGAGTTCGGTACCCCAATATTCCCCTCCAACTCGCACAGCTTCAATATCCTTGCCCGAGTGAAGCGTGTCAAAACAGTTATCGGCGCAGAGTTTGATGGTCGAATCTGCCACCTCAAGATCGGTTTTCGCTTCCCGTGCAATTTTGCGAATAACACTGAATGCCCCAACCGGATATGAACCAAAAAATACGCAAGAATGACGATTGATCACGGCAACATCAGTCAACTCCCCATGAACATGGATCAAGGTGTAGGCTGTATGACTCGGCATAAGCTGTCGGATCGCAATATGCTGGAGGAGGAGAGAGGAGTGAAAGTATACGCGATTGTGCGGCACGATAGTGCAGGCGTCACGGAATAATTCCTCTGTGTTCGATCCTGCTACACTGACAGCAAAGGAAACCTCAAGTCCTCGCGTTTTTTTGCCTTTCCAATCTGAGACTGGATACCCGTTCAGATAAACGTTGAAAATCTTTTGTTCAATAACGTTGAGGTGATTGCTGCTGAGGTCATTTTCTGGCAATAAATCTGTTCTCCCTTTTGAAATAATATCCAGAATAAGTTTCTCCGAAACCTGTGTATTCTGTTCAAATCGGTGCACCAATGTCTTGGACTGCGAAATAATCCAAGGTGAGGACAAAACAAAATGTGCCTCCTGTATCTTTTTTGGAAACTTGTTTTTGTGAGGCTCTAGATTGATGAAATAATAGACGTCGCCCATGATCTCTTTGAGTGCCTCGAGAGTAACATGAATGATACGACTGGAACCGGCTGTGGGACGGCATGCGATGTTCTTGTGGCAGGTGTGAATAATACTCGGTACTGTATTTTCTTGCATGTAGGCTAGAGAGGCTCGTACAAGTGAGCTTTGAATGTCGAGAATGAGAATGAGTGAACCTTTGGGAGGTTTGTTGAACAGCATCGCAAATAATTGTACCACTCACGACCTTTCGGAGGAAGGGCTCTGGTGTCGGTGTTCTGGTTCCTTGTTCTGATATTCGTAGGATAGTATTACTCGAGTATCGCTTTGATCCTTCTTACACCTTGTGCAACCGCTTCTTCTTTTTGAATCTTAAACCTCCATTTTCCTTCAGGACCTGCAAGCTCTTTGGTATTCTTCACATGAGGACCGCCGCAAAACTCTTTTGAATATGCAGACTGCAAATCATTTCCGATAAAGTAGATCGAGATCTCGTCACCATATTTTTCACCAAAGAAATGTCGCGCACCAGTTTTCTCTGCTTCCGCTTTTGACATCACGATATTATTCATCGGCAATCCAGCCCCAATCTTTTCATTGATGATATCTTCGACCTTTTTCTTCTCCTCATCTGTCATCTTGGCTCCGTGAGCAAAGTCAAAGCGCAAACGTTCTGGAGTGATATTGGATCCTTTCTGATCGCCATCATTTTCTCCGTAAATATCATACAATGCCTGGTGGAGAATATGTGTAGCAGTGTGGTAACGGACTACCTGGGGATCATTGGCGTCAGCAAGACCACCTTTGAACTTCTGTTCAGCTCCTGCACGCGAGAGTTCCTGGTGTTTTTTAAATTCCGCGGCGAATTCTGCACGAGCTACATTGACACCCTTTTCCTTGAGAAGCTCTTCCGTAAGTTCAAGAGGAAATCCGTAGGAAGAATAGAGTGTAAAGGCGTCTTTACCGGTAATGGCTTCGAGTTTATTAAATTCCTTAAGCCCTTCATCGAGGGACTTCCTAAATCGAGCCTCTTCCCTTTCTAGTAGTCCAAAAATACGATTTTCATTGGTCTTGAGCTCGGGATAGATATTCTCAGGATAATTGGAAATGATAGCCTCGGCGATCGCTTTGAGACCAAAATGCTTGACCCCTAGTGAATCCGCCAGGAAGATCGCACGACGAAAGAGTTTGCGCAAAACATATCCGCGGTCTTTATTTGAAAATTCTACTCCATCAGCCGTCAGAAAGACGCTTGCTCGGGTGTGATCAGCAACTATTCGTTCTGCACGAATAGTTTTTTCAGTGAGTTCGTAGCTTCCATTTTTCCTGATTGATTCTACGATAGGCTTCAAGAGATCTGTATCATAAATATTGTCGACTCCTTGCAGGGTCATAGTCAGTCGCTCAAGTCCCGCGCCAGTATCAACAGAGGGTGCAGGAAGATTGCCGATGATTTTTCCATCTTTCTTTTCATACTGCATGAAGACATCGTTCCAGATCTCAACAAGATCACGTGTGTCATCAGCCTTCAGGAATTGTTCATGTGTAAGAGTTTTTCCACTAAAGGTGTTGCCGATATCATAAAACATTTCACTGTCTGGGCCACAGGGACCATTGTCACCCGCTTCCCACCAGTTATTCTGTGCAGGCAAATAGAAAATCCTTCCCGCCTCCCCTTTCTGGGTATCACCTCCTTGTTCTATATTATTTTTCTTAAAAACGTCACTCCATATAGCGGCGGCCTCCTCGTCCTTGGGTGCGATGCTGTCACCTTCGAACACTGTGACGTATAGACGCGCTGGATCAAGACCGAGACCCTCCGATGAAGTCAGAAATTCGTAACTCCAGTTGATAGCGTCTTTTTTGAAATAATCCCCCAAAGACCAGTTGCCCAACATTTCAAAAAAAGTTGCATGCGTCTTGTCGCCGATGTCGTCTATATCTACTGTGCGTAGGCACTTTTGCACATCAACCAATCTTTTGCCTTTTTGATGTTCTTTTCCCAGAAGGTAAGGAATGAGGGGCTGCATGCCAGCTGTGTTGAAAAGCGTAGGATTTGTGACCCCCTTCTCATCTGTTGTAATAAGTGAAGCAGAATTAATAACCGCATGCGCGCGGTTCTCAAAAAAGTCTAGGAATTTCTGGCGTATTTCAGAGGATTTCATAGGATATAGTTGGATTCCATGTTTCTTGACACAAAGCCTCGTAGGAGTATAATTCATTCATCAGGCCTTCGGGCTCCGAGGCTCCGGTTAATACCGGGGCCGCTTCGTTTTCTCCATTGGTTAAGGGACTATTAATTGAGGATAGGGTTTTGATCAACCCTTCAGTGGTATATTTGAACTGTTGTTCATCTATCCCCCCCAATTTTCTTTGAAGCCTTAGGAGAACTCTAGCAAAAAATAGGGAAATAAAAAAGCGAGCCCAATGGAGCTCGCCTGAGAGGAAACTTAGCCGACCTCGATGGTGGCACCGGGTTTTCCTGAATCCCGGTAGCAAACCGCACCAATTCCCCTGATTTCTGTCTCGAGCCGTTGCGCAACCCGACGACGAAACTTATAAGGAAGATCTGCAGGTTCGGCCGTAAAGCCATTCACACTGGTCACGGCCCACCACATCAGAATAAGCCCACTTACAGCTTCATCTCCCTTACTGCATGTATGCTGTTCGTTCGTGACGTACGCACCGTACTGCCAGACAGCTTTGTCATGGCCAGCTTTGGCCAACTCTTCATCGAGGATTTCATGTACTTGGCGCGAGATCCGAAGCTTTTCGAACGTCACCTCATCAGAGATTCGGATTGACAAGCCGGGACCTGGGAATGGATGCCTCCATAAAAGTTCTACCGGCACCCCGATCTCCTGTCCGATGTTTCTCCCCGTGTCTTTCACCTGATCAACAAGGGGCGTGATTTCCGGTAGAGGCTTCTCTGAATTGCTTCCCGGAACAAAGAATGAGAGACCGACGTTGTGATGTTCTTTGATAGTGGCCGTTCGTGCACCGGTCACCATACCTCCACCGCTTTCTGTTACATCTGTGTTCAGAGTTCCTTGGACGATGCAATCGGCCTTGTAGTGATCTACCGCACCTTGAAGTACTTTCTGATAGACGCGTTTCATAGCTTTACGCTTCAGTGCCGATGTCTTTTGGCCTTGAAGTTCGGACAGGAAGTCGCGAGTCGCATCAATAACTTCGAATGTAAGCCACGGCTGACCTTCGAAGAAATGTCTGACACTCTGTTCGTCCTTTGAACGATCCAGTCCCTTGATGTAGATGCCAATGATGTCAAAGGGATAGAACTCTCGCGCCTTCTTCAAGAGGTAGGCAACAATCGATGAGTCAGTGCCACCGGAAAGTGCGAGTAGCACAGTTTTACCTTTGAGTTCTTTCACCAATTCGCGAACCTTTTGTTCAGCCACGTCTTTGGAAGGAAACCGATCTTTTGCTCCGCAAATGCCAAAGCAAAAATTGGTAAAAATGAGCTCTCCACAGGTTGTGTCTGGAACTTCAGGATGAAACTGAACTCCATGAAGGTGCCCCGATTCCCCCGCAGCTACTGGTGCGTTTTCGGTAGAAGCCGTAACAACGAGACTAACAGCATTTGTCTCTATCATGTCGCCGTGGCTCTGAAGTACCTGATGATTTTCCGTACAACCCTTGAGGAGCGCTGCTGCACCGTCCAACTTTCGAAGCTGGTACGTGTGCAATTCTCGAAGTGCACCATGAATGACGGAAGCCCCAACGTATTTGGCGATAACCTGAAAACCCAAGCAAATGCCAAACACTGGAATTCCGATTCCCAGGATTCCCAGATCAAACGGCGGAGGATCATCCACTACCGAATGTGGTCCACCCGAAAGGACGATGCCGATAGGGTTTATTTGCCCCACGTCGTTGGCCGTAATCTTTGCTGGATCTGCCTCGAGGCAGAAAACGCCGATGCGAGCCATCATTTGAGCGATGAGGTGGGAGAACTGACTCCCGAACGAGAAGAGAAGAAAGACCTCAGATGTTTTTCGCAAGACCATTTCTTCTTTGAGTTGAGTAAGAACGGAGTCCGTAACTTTCGTGAGTGTTTTCATAGTTTTCAATATCTGGCTCCAGATTACGTGAAGAAAGAACAAAGTCAACCATTCCATGATATAGTTATTCAATGACGTCTCTCTCAGAAGAAACCCTCTCCTTCATTACTCCAGATGTTGCCTGTGCCCCAGAGGTAGAGCGGTTTCGTGAAAGAGTCGCAGAAGGCCTCCTTACTCGAGATGAAAATCCTGAGAGTCACTTTTGTGCTTACTTTATTCCTTATAACATCGTTACCAAACAAATTTTTGTTGTTCATCACAAAAAAGCTAGGTTGTGGCTTTTTCCTGGTGGTCATATAGATAAAGGCGAGAGCTTTATGGATACGCTCAATAGAGAGATCGAAGAAGAGCTCGGCGTTCCGAATGCTATAAAGTACCCTATCAAGCCTTTCCATGTGGGTATAACTCCTATAGAAAATCCCATTCAACCATGCAAGGAGCACTTGGATACCTGCTTTCGTTTTGAAAGTGATGGAAGTGATTTTGAGGTAGACCCAAAAGAATTTTTAGACTTTAGGTGGGCCACTATCCCTATTGCTCGAAAATTAATAACTGATCCTCTATGTGTTGAGGTTCTCAATAAAATGGAAGAGTTTCTAAAATAGTAACTACTTCATTGTCTTTAACCACTTTCTGTATTTCATATCCATATCCTCAAAACTCTTACTATTGTCAGCGATCTTCTTTTTACCATGCACCATGGTGATCTTGCCTTTGAGGTTGACTGGTTTTGTGTATAGGGGGACTTTTTCAAGTCTCTTTATTTTTGCATGAGCATTTTTTAGTATTTCATCTAAAGGTTTGGTAATGTCGCGAATATAGGCCTCAGGACCTAGTTTTTTTCCTGTGGCCATCTTTACAAGTGTTTTTGCGGGATAACTTGAGGCGTAACTCCAAATCTTCTCCATTTCCTTGCCTACGCGCGGATTGTCGACTATGTACCCGTATTTCTTGAAGAAGTATTCTCTCCACTGATGTACTCCAAGCTCCGCCAATCCGTAGCCATGATAATATGCAGAGCTTTCCCAGGTGTAGATATGTGGAATATTTAGTACCGAAATAGAATCTTCCGAACGGTCAAAATATTTTTTATACATCTTTCGTGCGATGGCGATAACCTTCTCCCTGGTTAAATTTTTGGTCTCATACATCTCCTTTTCGAAAAATACAACAAAACATATATGCATCATGTCGAGTGGTCGAAGTGGAAATGCTACGCGTAGCTTTCGTTCGAAGAGGTCCAACGGATATGGCTCACCTTTTGAGTTCGTGGCATAACGTGTGCGCCATTCGATGCTATCCGAAATAGTATCCATAAAAGTGCTGTGAGTCTCTGCCCAAGAGACTGTAGATGGCGGATATTCACTATTGACACAGGCGTCTGGCTGGAACGAGTTGAGGCGGTCGGCAGCGTGACCTCCTTCATGAAATACTGTATTGATGCCCTGTGCTCCAGAACCAACCTGTCCGGGAATGGCATTGGAAGTAAAATTGCTTGAGCCAGGAAGGCGTTTGCCATTTTTCTCATGAACAACGTTTGGATAATGACAAAATCCATTGTTCGATTTACCTTTCCTATCCAACAGGTCTAGCTGTACGGTTCCTCCTTGGAAATTTATTCCCATAGCTGCAAATGACCTGCCCCAGTAGGACAAAACATTTTCGAACTGAAAGTAGGGGTCCTCTTCTTTGATAAAGGATCCTGACATCATATGCCCAAAATTCCATGGTTTTCTGAGGCCAGGCTTACCCTTTTCGAGTTTACGAATATTCTTGAAGGCGTATTTTGTTTTATCGTAGATATTTTCGAATATTGAGAAAAGTTCTTTTTTGCTCATCCCTTCATCCAGACGAGCTTTGTAATCATAAAAATCCTGATACCCAAGCGCCTGCGCATACTCATTACGGAGCTTGATCACCTCTACAAATTCATCGATAGTATCTAGGGGCATCTGTTCTAGTGTTTCAAAACATGTCTTACGTACCATCTCGTCGGGGTGCGTGGTTATGAGCGTACGCATCTTTCCCTTTGAAGCGACAGTAAACTTTCCAGTTTTTGGATCGAGGTAACCTTCTTTACGACTGGTATGTTTTTTCCTAATAATAGTTTCGAGCTCAATGATCTTATTTTTTATGGGAAGTGCATGTGGAGGAAGTTGGTATAGACCAAAAACATGTTTCCATAGCTCTAGCCTTTGCTTCAAGATGCCCTTTGATCTTTTTATATGAAACTCAACTTCTTTTTTTAGATCGGGGTTGGCGTTGAATGAATCTCGTAGTGCCATGGCATTGTTCATACTCTTGTCTACACTATGATCCCCCATATAAGAAAGCCAAAAAAGCTCCTCATAGTTTTTGTGAAGTCGTGCGAAGGTCGTGTTCAGGTATTCTAGAAGTGCTTTCGTAGAACTAAACCTAGGTAAAGTTTTTTTCATGGTGGCCTTACTCTAACATACGAAATAAAATTCGCGCCACTGTCCGATGCGTACGACTATTTTGCACTATCCACGATCGTTCTTGCCTCCTCGAGCGCAGCTGCAATAACGTCCGGTTTTGCGCCGATAGTATGGAGGATTTCCGGTTCTTTGATCAGGTCTATACAAGCCAGGATATTGCGTACTATAAGATCTCTCTTTTGGTCACGTGTAAGCGAGCTTAGGCATGTAATGGGGTGCAGGCCATTTTGCTCGATGATCTCATGTAAACTATTTTTTGCTGGATAGTTCCATCCCAACATTTTGATCTTTTGGCATTCACCATAATGAATAGCGCGGTCTGTAAACTTGGTATTTGTAATTATCCATCCTTCGGTCAGTTTTCTTTTTTTCCCACCGTAATCATGTGTGATCTGTGACACGTCATCGAAGCGAGCTTTGACGTAGAGGGTGACTTTTACATCAGAGCTCAAGCCGATGCCGTTGTGGAATTTTGCTTCAACCATGGCGAGGTCGTCCCCTTTCCAAGCCACTACGTCAACTTCGTGAGGCACGCAGGTTCCCATAACTTCTTGATCTGTCAGTGTCTCGTACCCCCACATGCGGAAGATACGTGCTACAAACTTTTCGAATGGGAATCCGTCAGGCCCGAGCTCGAGGAGCGCTCGGCGAATAGAATATTTGACTGCTACTGGTGCAGAGCGTCTGCGTAACAACGAAAAAGCCTGGCCATAGATCTCCGATGTGCGCATGCCAGGTCGCATGTCCCTTTCTACATGTTCGAGGATCTCGTCGATGGTCTGTGGAGATGCATCTACTCGCTTGAGTGAGTTCACCAACTTTTCTTCCTCGAACAGTTCTTGAGTGCCATCAGCCTTTGTGATATTGATAAGGTGATTCATGGAGGTAGCTTAAGTATAGCGCACTCTAAAGATTTGTTTACCGCCAATTTTATGAGGACGATGTTTTAAACTCTATCTGGCCACCATCTTTGTGCTATAATCGTCATAGGTGAATTATGAAACGAAAACTTGCACCAGAAGCTCTTTATTCCACTGATCATTATGATTCACATCACCCGGTCCCACCCGATGATAGTGATGAAATGTTAGCCAAAGCTAATCAACGACTGAAACAATCCGATCCGGATGGAAGCAGGGGTTTGGCCTTGCTCCAAGAAATTGAATCGTCAATCAATTCTTGAAAGCTTTTTTCGCAAGCGCTCCTATTCTTACGAATTCGAGCGCCTTTCTTTTTACCTAAATCTTTACCTCTATAACACCACCATCTTCTGTTGTTCCCATACTTGTGCATTATATTTTGTCAAAGTAATAGTAACGATCACAGGAAGGATACAAAATATCAAAGCAATTAAGGAAAATAGCAGACTCTGCATACTTACTTGTTTAATTTTTCTCCATGAGATGAGTGTAAAGATAATACTTAGGATAAAGACAAATACTATCCCCCAAAACATAAACCCTCGATTATCAATACTACTGAATCCACCACCGATCATAATTCCAAGTATGATAACTGCGTTACATGGAATTGATATAACAGATAAGATGGACAGGATCCGAGAAATTGATATTTTATTCATAGGATAATACTATCATTATTTTACCTAAATCCTAAACTCCATGAAATTATCTTTGAATACTTGACTTGACCAATACCCGTGATACGATAAATCATAGAACGTTGCGGCTGTATGATCAGTAATCAAGAGGCAGGTTATATGACCTGTGATCGGCAACGTATTTGACGGGTAGTCCTCTTCGTACCGTCTCCGCAGTCCACTTCTCTTTTGGAGTGGTACGTGTGGTGTGATCACTCGAAGCCATTGGGGTTAGAGTGATTTTCTTTTGCCTAAATCTTAAACTCTATCGCACCACCATCTTCTGAATCTGATAAATGTCGCATATTAGATTGTATTAGATAGTATCAGTTTAAGACAAACCCCACCTTCTGCTTTCGCTGGAAGATGAGGTTTCGGTAATCACTGAAACCGTTATGGGCAGTGACAACTGTAGATGTTTGTACGAATGGTAAAACCATTGGGAAGGATCTTGATAATCTCCTCTCTTGGCAACACCAGCTCACCGCCAGGGTCGTCAGAAAATGAGATCATAATACAGTTTTCCCAAAGTTCGATGTCACCGATGGTCTTGACATTTAGCAGTTCCCCGCTAAGACCCACTGTGATCTCGCACTTTTTTCCAATGAATTCAACTTTTCGCGCAACGATATCTTCGATTGTCATGAGGTACTCCTTTTGTTAAGGTTTAATACAATTTATATACTAAATCTTAATCTATGTCAAGTACCTCAGATTCTAAACTCCATAACACCACCCTATCTGAGTCACCCTATCCTTACAGTCTTCAGTGCCTCGATCACTCCCCCACCAACACACATCTCACCATCATATATAACCAAGGATTGCCCAGGAGTCAGCGTATCCTGATCTACTTCAAATCTGAATGACGCACGTGAACCAGTAGAAGAAACAATTTCGACTTTTTGTAAGGGTTGGCGGTACCTGCTCCTTGCAGCAAGCTCCGTTCCAGGCAAAGGAGCCTCACCGATCCAGTGCACCTGTGAGATAGTGGTCTCCTTTGTAGCGCTCGACAAGAGACCATCGATCTTATCCGAAACAGTAATCGTATTTTTTTCAACATCCTTGGTAATGACATAGTAAGCAGCATCGTTGGGAGTCTTCTCTGTGATAGTAAATCCACGACGCTCGCCTATGGTAAAAAATAGTGCTCCGGGATGAGTGCCGATAACATTTCCGGCGATATTTAAAACATTTCCATCCTGGGATTTTACATAATGAGAAAGAAAATCTTTTATGTCGACTTTGCCAATAAAGCAGAGACCTTGTGAGTCCCTCTTATCTGCATTGGGTAATTTAAATTCACTCGCAAGCTTACGCACATCGGGCTTGAGCAGGTGCCCTACTGGGAAAAGAACATGCTCTAGTTGCTCCTGCCCAAGCGTCCACAAAAAGTAGGATTGATCTTTGTTCGGGTCCACTCCCGCAAGCAATCGAAAATCACCAGCCTTATTCGTGGCATTCGGATTGTGATTTATTTGTAGATTCGGATTATAAATCCTCGCATAATGTCCCGTCGCTACGTATTCAGCCCCCTCACTCATCGCCCAGTCATAAAATGCGCCGAACTTCACATGCTGATTGCACATCACATCTGGATTTGGAGTTCGACCCATTGCGTACTCTGCAATCATATAGTCGATCACTTCTTTCTTGTATTCTTTCTCCAGATCAAGAGTAATAAATGGGATCCCAAGATGCGCCGCAACACGCATAGCGTCGCGCCTATCTTCTCTCCAGGTGCACTCTATCCAATCGGGTTGCCAAACCTTGATGAAAACTCCGGTTACGTCCAAACCCTCCTTTTTTAGGAGTGCCGCCGAAGTGGCGCTATCCACCCCACCCGAGAGGCCCACAAACACCTTTTTGCGATCAGTACTCTTCATATGTGACCCTGAAGATATCATGACTAGTAGAGTGTGTATACTATGAATGTGTGTCTGAGGATGGGGGAACCCATTGCGTGGCTTTTTGAACTGCTCAGGCAGAATGATTATATAAAAACCAGCACCTTCGAACTAAGTAGACTAGTAAGAGGTGAAGCTCATAAATGAACTTATAATTACGTCCTTAAAATTTGACCATTCAACATCATCAGTCGTCCCCGTTACAATAAATGCCTGTCCGTCCTTCGTCAACAATGTAAGCTGTAATACATGGGTTAGCCCACTACCTTTATAGCCACTCCCACCATTTATTTTCAATTTATATTCTAGTAAATAAGAATGTGTGCTGGTTGGTTCAAGTTTTTGACTACTGATAATCACAGCCCGAGAATCTTCCTTAACCTTTTGTACAGCATTACTTACATATGTATCAAAATTAGAATTCGTAATTCCAGATTTACTAATTGATGTGACACGGATAAGTCCTTGGACTTCCTTCATTCTATTAACAAACTCAACTGGTACTCCGTCTTGCACATTCTCATCCGCTATTACCCAATTTGCAGGAGGGATAATTTTAAATCCATATTGATGATTTAAATAAGCATCACCTGGAGATAAATTTTGATTATGATAGATTGTCCCAGATGATAACTCAGAATTGTACCTTGAGTAAGTATATACACCACAAGCGATAATTATTAGAATAAATGCTGCAAGAGAAATTATTAGACTTCTATTTATTTTCTTCATCTTAAAGATTATACCAGAGTTCTGAACATTGCTTAGCATACAAAACATACCGGCTCTGTTGAGCCCTACAAACTCTAGTGAGCCTATTGCGTGGCTTTCAGAACTTTTAAACCATAGGCAATGTATCAAATCTTTGAAAGGGTTACAGGATATTTAGAGACTAGAATCTCTTGTAATGGCCCCAGCGCTCTTTTGTCTCCCAATCTTCCTAATGCAAGAGCTATTTCTGATCGAATTGGAAGAGTACAATCTCCGGAATCAATATTATAATTATTTAACTAAATAAAATCCCACCTTCGAAAAAGGGATCCTACAAATACTTTAACTTCTTCTCTACGTGTTCATCGTGAGTAGCCGAATAGTGCGTCACACCTTTGCTGTCCGCCAGGTAAAACCAGTATGGGTTCTTCTCTGGATTCATGGCCGCGGAGATAGCGTCGATCCCCGGATTGCTTATAGGAGCGATAGGCAAACCCTTGCGGTTGTAGGTATTGTAGGGAGAAGTTGTAGCCAGATCTGTCCTCGTAAGCTCACTCGATGTCTTACCAAATATATAAAAGAACGGTGCGTCGACTTGGAGAGGCATGCCAGCATCGATGCGCTTCCAGAGAATGCCTGAGATAATACGACGATCTAGGTAGTTGTTGGCCTCCTCTTCGATGATTGATGCCATGGTCAGTATGTCACTCCAGGATCTTTTTGAGATAGTATTTTGCAATCGTAATGACCGAGTCTTACTATCAAAATTCTTGTGCAGGGTCTCGACAATTTCTTCCGGAGTGGTATTTTCATAAAAAAAGTAAGTATCAGGAAAAAGCTGACCTTCTAGTGGTTGTGCAAGAGTCAAGAATTTGCGGCGGGCAAACCCCGGAATATTCTTTTCGATAAGTCGTGCCACGTCAGGTGAGGCGAGCCCTTCTGGGATGGTGACCTTTATTCTCTCCAGACCTTCGATGCCATGGACTGTTCGATAGGCTACGAGCCAGGCTGATTGAGGTTCATCAAATAGATAGTCTCCGGCCTGTACGCGGTGCATACCACCCAACAGAGTAACGTAGACTTTGTACAAAAAAGGAGATTTGATAATCTTGCGGTCCGCCAAGATCGAGGCCGTCCCAGATACTCCACTGCTTTTGGGAATAGTTACGATACGTCGATAAGGAAAATCCGTCGGCGCACCAGAACCAGTGAGAGTGAGTGCAAGACCTCCTATAATAACCACAAGCATAGTCGCCCACACTTTCCAAGAGATACTAGACCTCTTTTTGTGTGCATATGTATAGACCCGTTTCAGAAAGCGCATAAGAATAAAATAATATCAGAATTATATAGGCAGATTTGCTGGTGCCTCGGCTTTCTTCGAGGGAACACGTGCAAGCCCTGGACTTGCAGCCACGGAGCCAGGAAAATGAAAAATAGTGGCGAGTTCCTCAGCATTCATCACGATCGGTTCCGCCTGGTGTGGAGGATAAAAATACGAACGAAGCTTGTAGGCCTCAAGAACTCCCTTTGAAAGTTTGTTGCGTCGGATATCCCTGTAGTCATGCCAGGGTTCACCTAGTTGGTGGACCCACTTGTCCCCATTTGGTTTCAGACCATTGAGGTGTGGCGTGGTGAATTGCTTCATGCCACTAATGTTCCCTCCGATCCCGAAAGGAGTATTGAATTGATCACGCGGAGCCATGTAAATAGTACGGATACCAACGTCGAATGGAAGTTTCGAAAAACTTCTCTGAACTGCCTTGAGTACCTCGTCCTCTATAGTTGAGGTTTTGATCGGAACAAAGCGACCCTCTTTTGTTTCGGTGTTCGGAAGTCGTGTTTTTGCATCCCTACCCATAAGTTCATTTACCAACTCTTCACCTGCCTCTTTGTATGGATCGTATTTTGCAAAAATATGACCTGGCTTCCTCTTTTCTCTTTTGTGAGCTCGAATCAATATCTGAAGCCAGTTTTGTTGATTGAGAGGGACGCTTGAAAGATGTTCGATATATGCAGAGAGTGGGTCCACTTTGAATTCTTCCTTGGGATCCTTGTCCAGTCCGTAGTCAACGTATGTCTTGATCGGTAAGGCAGGGTTTTTTTCACTAAATACAAACTCTGCTGCCCAGATCTTCATCGTTTTGGCATCATAATGAATGCCCTTGGTGTAATCCTCCCCTTCGTGTATCTCAATTCCTGGAAATTGTGAATAAAGCGCGCTCATAACCCCTCCTTTGCGACGAGATTCTGTCCAGATAAAAAATTTTACCTGCCCTTCGATGGAGACAAGCTCTAGGGAATAATACGGGCGGTACTCCCCCTTCCACAAACGAGCCACAAGCCCACCGTCGGCGGTGTTGTGGAGAGCGGTAAGAACAACTTCCATAGCTAATGGAGATTTCATCGTTTCTTTTGGTAGTTTGAGTTCGAGTACAGAATATTCGAGCGAGTTGTAAAATTTGCCACGAATATATCTCATCCACAGAGTCCAAAAGTAAACGCCAGTAGGACCATGAGCGCAATCGGAGACAGGTATATGATCATCCCAAGAGTTTCGGGAATGAGGTAGGAGTGGAACTCGTTTGTGAGGAGGGTGATGTTTTCTGACAAGGGCATGGTTATATTATAGCAGAAACTTTCCGCATCTGTCCGGAAAGTTTCTGTAGACTATATTCCAATAACATTGTCCTTACGCTGTGGCCACTTCTCCTACTACATGATACTTGCCGTCTTTGTCTTTCTTAAAATGCTTTGGGTTCTGGAGGTTGACTGCGATAGTGTTTTCCTTGACATAGCGTTCGCGGAGAACTTTCTCGACGATCTCTTCTTTGGCCATCGGACCACCCTTTTCGATCACTTGGCGGATAACATCGCGGACAATGCCGGGAGCGTAGCCCCACTCTGCCAGTGCATAGAGACCTCGACCGACGAGGACAAACCGAGCGTCTTTGATAAGCTCATTGTGAGTAGTGGCAACGTGAGCTTTTTTGTTGAACATCGTGGTGATCTGTTTTGCCACATCACGGAAGTGGATAGGTGAACCATGCTTGCGAATAACCAGGAAGGCGTAGTCACGCATACCCTTGGTCTTGATGTTGGAAGAATTTGAAACTCCCCAATCACCAAGAGCATTTTTACCCACGGCTTTTGAGAGTCCTAGCCAACGCTTTACTACCTCCTGGTTTTTGTAGCGTTCAGCCACCCCTTCTAGATGTTGAAGGAAACGCTTTATCATTTCTGACTCAGGCAAAAGTTCCTGATTGTTAAGATTACTGTAAAGAGTGCGGAGAGCACCTTCGACACTTTTGGCGAGCTGTTCGTCGACGTGCCAGCGATGACGGAATTCATCGTCTTCCTTGCGCTTTTTGAATGAATCACCGACTACCAAGAGAAAATGCATATGGTTCTGGAGGCTGGCGTCCTTCGAAAAAGCTCCGAGAAAGTCTTCTTCGACTACAATGCCACCGAGTGAATGCAAAAGAGTTTCGATCTCAGTGAAAACCGCCTTCTCCTTTTTGTATTCTTCAGATTTGCGTATATTTGCTAGGGCGTAGTTTTCGATCTGGCGAACACGTTCGCGTGTGATGCCGTACTTCTTGCCGATAGCGTCGAGAGTCATGCGCTTGGTGTCCTTTCCGAGGCCGTAGCGGTATATGATGACTTCACAGGCGCGATCAGGCAGAGAAGCTAAAAGGCGCTTTACGGTTTGTTTTGGTTTGAATGAAATAGGTGCGGATGCCATGTAGGTTGGATGACTTTTATAAAGTTACTGTATCATTTACTTTTAGCTGAGTCAATTTCGTTGCACATTGTACACACCACGGATTCATTCCCAGATATTGCTTAGCAACACCATACCATTCTATATCTCAAACTGTCAACTCATTGATCACGATGTTTACCAATCTCCCTGGTACCACTATTATTTTTACTATACTCTTCCCTTCAATCCATTTTTTTATTTCAGGTAGCTCCTGCACTTTTGTCTCCAAGAATTCTTTTGATGAATTCAAGGCCGCCGTAAAAGATGTGCGAGTTTTTCCATTGACCTGCACAACGATGGTTGCTTCTGTATTTATGATAAGTGATGGATCAAATTCTGGCCAAGTCGCCTGATGGATTGATCCCTTATTTACTATAAGTGCCCATAATTCCTCTGTAACATGTGGAGCAAATGGTGCAATGAGCTTGAGTAACGTGCCATAACTCTCTCTTGAGATTGCTTCTATTTTTTCGAGCTCATTGACCGTGATCATCAGTGTACTTATGGCGGTGTTGAATCCCATTGATTCGATATCCTCAGTAACTTTTTTTATTGCCTTGTGGAGCGTGCGAGCGGTAGCCTCACTAGAGGTGAAAGGATGTACTACTTTTTCTTGTAACCTCCACACTTTCTCGATAAACCTTCGCGTCCCCACGATACCGTTGGTATCCCATGAAATATGCTGTTCAAATGGCCCCATGAACATTTCGTAGAGGCGCAAAGCGTCGGCTCCGAAGGTCTTTACTATACCATCGGGATTGATGACGTTGCCTACGGATTTTGACATCTTTACTCCACCCTCTGCCAGGATAAGTCCGTGTGAAGTTCTTTTTTGATATGGTTCTGACGTCGGCACCAGTCCCAGATCAAACAAGAATTTGTGCCAAAAACGCGAATAGAGAAGGTGAAGTGTCGTATGCTCCATTCCCCCGTTGTACCAGTCTACAGGCGTCCAGTATTTTAGGTTTTTTTGACCAGCAAATACCTTTGCATTTTTTGGGTCTGTATATCGCAAATAATACCAGCTCGAACCGGCCCAGTTTGGCATAGTATCTGTCTCACGCTTTGCCGGGCCTTTGCACTGCGGACATTTTGTACTGACCCATTTTTTGATAGAAGCAAGTGGCGACTCCCCAGTCTGAGTAGGCTGGTAGTTTTTTACTGGAGGAAGCTTCACTGGTAGATCTTTTTCGGGTACTGGAACAATGCCACATTTTTCACAATGAATAACAGGTATAGGCTCACCCCAATAACGCTGGCGCGAGAATATCCAATCTCGGAGTTTGTATGTTGTCACGCTCTTGCCGCCCACCGATTGCGTAATTTCTTTTGTTACCTCATCACTTTGTCTGCCATCGAATGGCCCTGAATTGACAAGGATGCCCAGGCCCGTATATTGAGCTTCTCCATTTTGGTACTCATTCCATACATACCGGTGGCACTCTGGTGTGAGAAATTTGCCCATCTCGTCAGGCGTCAGCCACACCACTTCATGATTTTCTTTTTCTTCGTCCGCTATCTCCAATTTTTCGCCATTCTCAAGTTGGAAGTAGAAAATATTCAAGTGTGCAAAACGATTTACATTTTTTGGTGCGTGGAAAAATTTGCTGTGAACAGTATATGATTGTTTGATTAGTTTTGGGTGCTTATATCCAGTCTCTTCCAGAATTTCCTTGATTGCGCCTTGCTCTAGTGATTGCCCTTCGTCGGGACCGCCTGTCAGTAGTGTTTGCCAATTAACTTTTTTCCATTTGAGGCCAATATATCTGTCCTCTGACCAGTGTTTGATGATGGCAATGATCGCATCACGTTCGATAAGAGGTTTGTTTTTGTCTACAGTGTCCAAAAAAAGAGGCTCCACCACTCTTTTTACAGCTAAGCCAAATTTCTTTGCAAACTCGGCATCTCTCTCGTCATGTGCAGGCACTGCCATAATGGCCCCTGTTCCATAGTGAGCAAGTACGTAGTCTGCTACGTATATGGGAATTTCTTCTTTTGTGGCAGGGTTAATAGCCTTGATCCCTTTGAGCTCGACTCCGGTTTTTTCCTTACCTTCGGCCGTACGCTCTATCTCACTTTTCTTTTTCACCTCGGCAAGGTAAGACTTCACTTCATCCTTGTTCTCTAGAACATCATGAGCATCATCTAGGGCAAGTGTGACCCATAAGTGTTCCGGAGATAAGACCAAATAAGTTGCACCGTAAATAGTGTCCGGTCGTGTCGTAAAAATCTTCAATCGTGTAGGTTTACCATCCGGACCTAGACGGCCATTGTCCGCAGGATTCTTCTTGAAATCCAAACTAAAATCGATCTCGGCGCCCTCACTTTTCCCAATCCAGTTCCTCTGTTGTGTTTTTATGCGCTCCTCAAAATCAACGGTATCCAGATCTTTGTCTAGTCTGTCTGCATACTTTGTGATAGCAAGCATCCACTGCTCCTTCTCTTTTTTCTCGACAGGTGTGCCACAACGCTCGCATTTGCCATCTACTACTTCTTCGTTGGCAAGGCCGATCAGATCCTTTGGGCACCAGTTGATGGCCATTTTCTTTTTGTAAGCCAAGCCGTTTTTGAGCATCTGCAAAAAGATCCACTGAGTCCATTTGTAGTATTTTGGGTCAGTAGTATCGACTTCGCGTGACCAGTCAAATCCAAACCCCAGTGCTTTGAGTTGTCGACGAAAGGTTGCCGCGTTCTTTTTTGTAATAGTAGAAGGTTGAGTGCCTGTTTTGATAGCATAGTTTTCTGCTGGCAGACCAAAGGCGTCCCAGCCTATGGGATACAAAACTTCAAATCCTTCCATGCGACGCTTGCGCGAAATAATATCCATGGCTGTATTGCTGCGGATATGTCCGACATGTAGACCCTCGCCAGAAGGATATGGAAACTCGATCAGGCCGTAAAACTTTTTCTTTTTTGTATTTTCCTTGGCGCGGTAGATCTTGGACGAGTGCCACTTCTTTTGCCACTTTGGTTCGATCTTGGCTGGGTCGTAGGGCTTCATATGTAATGCACATCATATATCAAAAACAATGCCTCGTCATCCCACTTGGGTGACGAGGCGATTGGTGTGTGACACAGGCCATAAAATCCAGTGTTGGATCAGTGGATCAGATGTGAGCTCCGTGATTGATGACGAAGCGCACAAAGCGCCCGAGGGCTCTTACCAGTCGGCCGATAGGCCGAATAGTGCATTTCGTCACAAACAGCAGGCCATCGCAGGCTTGCGTTTCGTAAACGCTTCTTTCAATGACTGCCCGATGCCCGTGGGCAACTTCGTGATGTTGCAGCAATGTCCTTGAGGACCAGCGCAACGGAGGGACTCCCAGGCAAGAGTGCAGAGCAATCTGCCTACCGATACGAGAACGATGAAGGCTCATAGGATCTATTGTGGAGGAACGTTGTTATTGAAAACAAATGCCACGAAAATCGTGGGCTGTCAATATTGTACCATGGCTACCTTCAGCGTCAATTGTATACAATTGTGTGATTGTATGTCCTAATACTAGCATCAAATAACGCACTATTTCAAAATGACCGTTGGTGTCCTGGTTATTTTGTTGTCACTTTTGCACCTCACCAACCTTTACTCTTGGAGCCTTGAGAATCTTTCCATTGAGTGAGTAACCCTTTGAAATAACAGCTACTACCCTGCCATCTTCTGCAATATCTGTCACAGGTTCATGACCTGTGGCTTCGTGGGCGGTAAGATCGAAGGGCTGTCCCATAGGATCGAGTTCCGTGAGCCCGTTGTCCTCCAAGACTTTTTTGAGCTGCTGAGCGATGTACTCTACACCGACACGCCAGTTTTTGTCTGCTTTCTCCCAAGCATCTTTGTTGTTCATGGCAAGATCGAAACTCTCGAGTACAGGGATAATTTCACTGATCAATTGTTCATTGGCAAACTTGCCTAGCTCACTGCGAGACTCGTCGTCACGTTTGCGTGCATTTATAAAATCGGCTTTATCCTTTTGCCAGCCCGTGAGGTATTCGCTCTTTTCTGTTTGAGCAATTTTCAATTTTTCTCGCAGAGTTTTGATGGTTTGTTGCGCAGACTCTTCTGCCACAACAGATTCGTCGGCACCGTCGGTGTCGATGTCAGAAACAATATCGTTGTTTTCGGTGTCTTTCATATTTTTAGCATACACTACTTATTAGTTCTTACAATATCCGCACCGATAGCCCTCAGTCTCTCTTCGAGTTTCTCGTACCCACGATCTATAAGGTGCACATTTGTTACGGTAAAAGTTCCAGAACCAACCAGTGCAGCCATGACCACGGCAAAACCGGCACGAATATCGTGGGCACTTAGACATTCCCCCTCGGGCAACTGTACTAGCGGAGTGGCCCCTTTTATCATAATTTCACGCTGGTTCATCATGGAAATATTGGCACCCATTTTTATCAGTTCTTCGGTAAATTTGAAACGGCCTTCGAAGATGGTTTCGAGAACGGTACTTTCACCGCTGACTTGAGTGAGATAAGTGACGGCCGGTGACTGTAGGTCTGTTGGAAATCCGGGGTACTCGTGAGTACGAATATTGAATGGTGCATAAGAACCGGTCTTGGTAGCGTTCCCAACAATGTGAACAAAATCTTTTCCCACTTCTATCGGAACACCTGATGATTTCAAAAGGTTGATGACCGACTCGAAATGCTCGGGTCGACATTTTTCAATGATGAGATCGCTCGCACAAAGCGCCCCCAAGAGAAGAAAGCTGCCTGCTTCTATGCGATCTGGAATAGTCTCATAGCCCCGAGCTGCCAAAAGCTTCCCGGCTGTTCCAATGATCGTAATAGTCGGTGTACCAGCACCACTGATAGATGCTCCACACTCATTGAGCCACTCGGCGATACTGACGATCTCTGGTTCCATGGCGCAGTTTTTGAGTACAGTTGTACCCCTTGCGAGTGTGGCGGACATCATCAATGTTTCGGTTGGACCGACTGCCTGGATACTGAGGAATATGTCTGCACCAGTGAGGTGTAGAGGAGCCTCAATAATATAGAGGTTATTATCTGGTGTCATTTTGGCTCCCATTTTTTTGTATCCCTCAATAAAAATATCGATGGGGCGTGTACCGATCACACAACCACCTGGCGCCGGAAATGTCGCTTTACCGAAACGTGCAAGGAGTGGACCGGTAAGCACCACTGATGCTCGCATCTTTTGGGCCATCTGTGCATCAATATCGGTTTTATTTATTCCGGCAGTGTCGATGATCAAGGTGTGGTCAGTCCATTCGACAGTCGCACCGAGTTTGCGCAGTATTTCTATGAGGGTCTCAACATCGTCTGTGTGAGGCACATTGGTAAGTCGTACGGGGCCTTCTATGAGAATAGTTGCAGCCATGGCCTTGAGAACCGCGTTTTTGGCGCCATTTATGCGCACTGCGCCCTTGAGCTTCTTTTCTCCAGCGAGGCCTTGTATGACGAATGTATCTGTTGTAGCCATTATATTCCGATAATTATTGTAGAGATATTGTAGGGGATTTTATAAAAATAAACAATCCAATTATACATACTTGTCAACCCCCTTATAAAATGGCTCAAATAAGGTATAAATAAGATACCCCCATGAACATCATCACCGTCATTCCCCTTTCGCGAATACGTATTTTCGAAACGCTGTCGTATTTCACTGCAACTGAAGTACCTGTAGGAGCTGTTGTGTCTGTGCCCATAAAATCAAAATCTGTCCCCGCCATCGTTGTGGCTACGCAATCTGCGAGTGACATCAAGGGAGATATCAAAAAAGCACCATTTGAAATCCGAAAATTGCGCAAGGTCGATGCCACAGAATTCTTCCCAGCATCATTTGTAGAGTCCTGCAAAATTTTGGCGGACTACTATGCCTCTACCACAGGATCGGTGATAGACAGTCTCACCTCTGATGATCTGATACAAAGTGTCGAAAAGATCACCTCGGCATGCGGACCAAAAACAATATTCGGTTCTTTGCCTCCCGCAGTATCCTCGGATGAAACGTATGCCATCCAAGGAGATGATGCAGACCGCGTCAGTTCCTGGCGCAGCCTTATACGCCAAGAATTTGCACGCAAAAAGTCTATCGTCATGTATGTACCCACTGTAGAAGACGGTCAAAATCTTGTGACTGCTCTAGAGAAAGGTATCGAAGACTATATATTTTTTATTCATAGTGGACTTTCCAAGAAAAAGATTATCGATACTTGGCAGAAAATAGCATCTACTGACCACCCTCTGGTTGTTATTGCTACGAGTTCATTCTCCATCCTCCCGAGAAATGATATTGAGACCGTCATCATAGAACGTGAAAATGGCCGCGGCTGGATCTCGAAGCGCGCACCCTACATAGACAGTCGCCATGCTCTCGAGACTATCGTGCGCAAGCAAAAGCAAACGCTGTACCTGGCCGATAGTATCTTGCGAACCGAGACCTTGTATAGATTGGAAACCCATGATATCTCAGAAGCCTCGCCCTTCAAATGGCGTTCTATTTCTAGTGCCAAGGATACGCTTGTTGATATGCGTCACTACAAGTCGTCAGAAAAAAATTTCCGTATCATTTCACCTGAACTCGAAGAGATAGTCCGACGCAATCGCGAAGAAAATACTCATCTATTTATTTTGGCTACGCGACGAGGGTCTGCACCCACAACAGTGTGTGATGATTGCGAAACCATTGTCACCTGCAAGAATTGTTCGGCGCCAGTGGTTCTGCACACCTCAAAAGAGACTGGTAAAAACTTTTTTATGTGTCACAAATGTGGAGAACGCAGAAGTGCAGAAGAAGTGTGTGCAAATTGCGAGAGTTGGAGACTGACTCCGCTCGGCATCGGCATCGATCGTGTAGCGGAGGAGCTAAAGGCAAAATTTCCTGGAACAGAGATTGTGCAGATTGATGCAGATACTACGTCTACACCGCTTATGATCTCCAAGGCCTTACAAGCGTTTCGTTCAAAACCAGGCACCATCCTTTTGGGGACGGAGATGGCGCTCCTGTATCTTCATGAAAAGATAGAGCATGTAGCCATTGCCTCTCTCGACTCCCTTTTTGCCTTGCCAGATTTTCGCATTCAAGAAAAAATAATGTATACATTGGTGCGTTTGCGCAACGTTGCAGTACGCAATATTCTTATTCAGACTCGTCGGCCCGAAGAAAAAGTCTTTGAATATGGTCTCAAAGGTAATCTCAGTGACTTTTACCGCACCACTCTCGATGACCGCAAACAGTTCGGCTACCCTCCTTTCTCGGTACTTATCAAAATCACTCTCGAAGGTGACAAGAAGAAAATTTCAGAAGAAATGGCTGTGGTTCAGGCCGAGCTCCTACCCTATGAAGTGGATATCTTCCCTGCATTTACTTCTACAGTGCGTGGTAAGTCTGTTATTCATGGCTTGCTCAAAGTAGATAGAGACATGTGGCCCGATATATCCTTGGTGGCAAAACTCCGCGGTTTGCCGCAATCTGTAAAGATCAAGGTTCAGGCTGAGAGTTTGTTGTAACAAAGAGACCGTTCATCCACAACCAGATATGTCCATTACCCTGCTATACTATAACCTATGCAGCACCGTCTCCCGACGCGAACCAACGTTCTTTATACGATTGCAATCATTGGATTTATCTACACGATCCACGTCGCCGTTCCGATATACTCGAACTCCAGTTTTTTGAGTCTATTTGTCGACGAGAAGACTGTTGGGCTCATCTATATGCTTGGAGCCGCTCTCTCAATACTGGGTTTTCTTATTATTCCTGGACTTATTCGGCGTATCGGAAATTACACTACGGCGATTATTCTTGTCTGCATCCAGATCGCCCTTATGTTCGGGTTGGTGGTCGCCACCTCTGCCACAACAATTACCGTTCTCTTTATCTTGCAGTCGGCTGTTGTAGCCCTCATCGCTTTTAGTTTGGACATCTTCCTTCAGGTCAACACAGATGGTCACAAAGTGGGCACAGTGAGAGCTCTATACATGACGACACTCAATCTTTCGTGGGTGCTTGCTCCGCTCATTGGTAGCATGATAATCAACGGAACTGACAACTACCGCAATACCTATGTGGTTTCCCTTGCGATGCTTTTCCCACTCCTATACCTTATTCACCGCAATTTTCCAAAATTCAAAGACCCACACTATAGTCACCTATCGCCATGGCAGCTCCTCAAACTTATTTCCGCTAAAAAAGATTGGGTAAAGCTCTTTGCTGCAAATAGTATTCTCCAAATCTTCTACGCATGGATGGTTGTGTACTGTCCTATTTATTTGCATCAGACTATTGGACTCTCCTGGGAAGAGATCGGTATTATTTTTACTGTGATGCTTATCCCCTTTGCCCTTATCCAGTATCCACTCGGCAAGATGGCAGATCAAAAGTATGGCGAAAAAGAGATCATGGCTATTGGTTTTGGGATTATGGGAGTTGCCACCATCGCTCTTTCATTCCTGACTGTACCTAGTGTTGTGATGTGGTCTGCTGGACTATTTGCAACCCGTATCGGTGCAGCCGCTGCAGAGATCATGCTTGAGACCTATTTCTTCAAAACAGTTTCTTCACGTGACTCATCTGTTCTGGGGTCATTTCGCATCACACGCCCTCTCTCATATCTGATCGCGCCTCTTATCACGGGTATTGCTCTCTATTTCACTACGCATCAGTTTTTGTTTGTGATCATCGGAGTCATTTGTTTGTTTGGTCTCTGGCTGGCGCTTACGATACGGGATACGAGGTAATAAATTTGGCGGACTTTTCTTTTCTGCTATAATACCCTTTCGACGTTTATATTTATTAATTGATTCCTATCGAGGTCACACCTCGACAACATACAGCAATGCATAAAATCAAATCAGTTTCCGCACGAGAGATTCTCGATTCACGTGGTAATCCTACAGTTGAGGTAGACCTTACTCTTTCAGATGGTTCTTTCGGTCGTGCCGCAGTCCCAAGTGGCGCATCTACCGGCAGTCACGAAGCAGTAGAGCTCCGAGATGGTGACAAGCGCTATGGTGGTAAGGGTGTAGTAAAAGCAGTAAAAAATGTGAACACGACCATATTCAAAGCTATCAAAGGCAAAGGATTCGATCAGCGTTCACTCGACCAGAAGCTCATCGCTCTCGATGGAAGCAAGAACAAGGGCAAGCTTGGTGCCAATGCTATCCTCGGCGTCTCTATGGCTTTTGCGCATGCAGCCGCCAAAAGTTCAAAGAAGCCTCTCCACGTCTATTTCAACAAGATTTCCAAGACCAAAAATCTGATCCAGCTCCCAGTCCCAATGATGAATATTATCAATGGAGGCAAACATGCCGAGAACTCTGCCGATATCCAGGAATTTATGGTTGTTCCTACAGGCTTTAGGTCATTCAAAGAGGCTTTGCGTGCTGGTGCCGAAATCTTCCATGCTTTGAAGAAAATCCTTCACAAGAGAGGCTTGGCTACGACTGTTGGAGATGAGGGCGGTTTTGCTCCAGCACTTGCATCGAACGAAGCTGCGCTCGAAGTTGTGGTAGAAGCTATCACCGCTTCCGGGTACACCCCAGGCAAAGACGTATCTATCGCACTCGATGTGGCCGCAACTGAACTCTACAAGGATGGCAAATATGAGCTCGTACGAGATGGTAAAAATCTCACTTCAGAAGAAATGGTCAACTGGTATGCTGAACTTTGTGCCAAGTATCCCATCATTTCTATCGAAGATGGTTTGTCAGAGGATGATTGGGATGGATACAAGCTACTGACTGATAAGCTTGGAAAAAAGGTTCAGCTCGTAGGTGATGATTTGTTTGTGACCAATATCGAACGTCTGGCGCGAGGTGTTGAGATGGGTGTGGGCAATTCTATCCTTATCAAGGTCAATCAGATCGGAACAATTTCGGAAACTATCGATGCTATCAACCTGGCGAAAAAGGCCGGTTATACTTGTATCATGTCACATCGCTCTGGTGAGACCGAAGACACGACCATTGCAGATTTTGCAGTTGGGTCTGGTGTTGGCCAGATCAAGACAGGCTCACTTTCACGAACTGACCGTGTTGCGAAGTACAACCAACTCCTGAGGATTGAGGAAATGCTCGGCAAGAAGGCACTATATCCTGGAAAGAAAGCTTTTAGAGTAAAGTAAGGCCACTTTTTTCTGAGGACGAAAACAGGTTGCGAAAATGTAAAACCAGTCACTCTAGCACCGTAGAGTAGAGTTCCGCATCTTCCGAATAAATGAAATCTGTGTCGTAAAACCTTATCCACCGTTTTTTACGTGTTGTTCACAGGTTGTGCACCTACTTCTTCACTTTGTGGATTTGACGCTATATATGAGAGCGCTAAAATGATACTAGGTTAATCTACTTTGTCAGGCGGAAATCCTTAAATATAAATTTCAGGAGCCAAACAGTGGTTTCAACCTCTCACGGTTGACCCTCGGCCCCACCTTAACCTTTTGGAATTCCACGCCTCCTAAGTGATCAACCTACCCTATGGCACACAACCCGCTTCGGCGGGTTGTGTTGCGTCATGCTAGAATGCTTTTTGGTTACCTGTGGCACTATTTTGGTTTTCTTGTGAGCAATATCTTTTCTTCAGGAATTAAGAGTAGATTTATATAATAAAAAACAAGCCGCGCAGGAGGCGGCGTTGCAGAAAAGTTTGTATCAGCAAAGCCCCTCGTTAGAGAACGAATGAGGGCACTTTAGCTAACTAAAGTGCTTAGATTCTTACCATAAGGAGAATGGCGATGGAGGGGGTTTTACTCGTCCATTTTCAATATAAAAGAAAATAGCGTTGTCTTTCAGGATTTTGATGATGCTAATCTAAATGTTAGAATTCCTTTCTATGAAATCAGTAACTATCGACGCAAAAACTGAAAAAACCCCAGTCATGCTCATTGTTCTAGATGGCTGGGGCTACCGTGAAGACTCTACTCACAACGCTGTAGCAGCGGCAAGAAAACCTTTTTTTGATGAACTCTGGAAAAGGTATCCACATTCCCTACTCAAGGCCTCAGGCAATGCTGTAGGCCTTCCTGAAGGTCAGATGGGTAACAGTGAGGTCGGTCACATGACTATTGGTGCCGGCAGACCGGCAGATACAGACTTAGTCCGTATAGATAAAGCTATCACAAATGGAGAGTTTGAAAAAAATCCTGCATTTGTCCAGCTCTTTGACCATGTAAAAAAACATCACTCGATACTCCATGTTCAGGGACTTGTCAGTCCGGGGGGTGTACACAGTCATCAAGAGCATCTCTACGCATTTCTCCGTCTTGCAAAAAAAGTCGGTGTAAAAAAAGTAGCTATTCACGTCTTTACCGATGGTCGTGACACTCCTCCACAAAGCGCGTCCGCATATGTAAAGGAACTTGAAAGTGTTATCGCAAAGCTCGGATCACATTTCTTTATTGCTACTATTTCCGGCCGTTTTTACGCCATGGACCGTGACAACAATTGGGATCGTCTTGCACGTACCGAACAAGCTCTTTTCCAGTGTAAGGGCAATATTTGCGAGATCACTCCTTCCCAATATTTAGCAGTTCAATACAAGGCTGGCAAAAATGATGAATTACTTGAACCAGCGGTTTGTATGACTGCTCACGGCACCGGTTGCGCTATTGCAAAAAACGACGCCGTTCTATTTTTCAATTTTCGTTCCGACCGGGCTCGCATGTTGTCTGAAAAGATTATCCTGAAACAGGATGCTGACAATGTGAAGTTTGTCACTATGACAGAATATTCAAGCAGTTACAGCGCCATTGTCGCCTTTCCTCCGACACGCGTCGAAACTACGCTTGGTCTGGAGATTTCAAAAGCAGGCCTCAAACAAGCACGTATCGCCGAGACAGAGAAATTTCCCCATGCTACATATTTCCTAAATGGCGGACATGAGAAAGCTCATGAGGGTGAGAATGACATTATGCTGGCCAGCCGAAAGGACGTGAAGACCCACGATGAAGCACCAGAGATGCGCGCAGAAGCAATAGCCGATGAAGCTCTCAAAGAGATAGAAAAAGCCACTGATTTTATTTTTATAAACTTTGCAAACCCAGACATGGTCGGTCATACCGCCAATGTTCCAGCCATTATCAAAGCTGTGGAAACAGTAGACACTCAGCTAAAGCGTGTGATCGAATCCTTAGAAAGGAAAGGGGGTGTAGCAGTTATTATTGCTGATCATGGTAATGCCGAAGTAAACATAGATCCAGTGACCGGCACCAAACATACTGCTCATACTACAAACTTGGTACCGTGTATTGTGACCAGCACAGATTATTCTGTTAAAAATGGCGAACTGCCAGATGTTGCGCCGACTATTTTGAATTTACTGAAGCTAGGAGTTCCAAAAAGTATGACGGGAACATCACTTGTAGTAGCGAAATAAAAAAAGACTGCCACCAGGCAATCTTGTCATCATTACATAGCCACGATTTCGTTAAGGAATTGCTAAAAGTTCCCGAGTAAGTTCCTTTGCCCACAGAACTTTCCTGCCTCCCATCTCGGCGACATTCCTTACCAATGCCAATAGTTCGTAGACAAACCAGCTGGCCTCGTTGCGGTAAGACTCAACTCTGACCCGAACATTTGCTCTGTTGTAATGTTTGAGCCAGTGGCGACAGAGTAACTTCATCCGTAGCCGTTGCGACTTCTTGACTACAAGGACAACTTCCTCCACTTGTGCGTACCAGCAGTACTGAGCAAGCGCGTCCATTTCACCTGTAGTGTGAAATATCCTGGCACAGCAGATCCGCACCGGCGCGGCGGGATTGAACTTCAGGATGTAGTCTCTCATGATCTTGGCCATCCAGACTTTTTCTCGCCCCTCCGCATCTACAAATGTAGTTTCGCCAGCTGTGACAAGCAGAACATGATCGTGCAGAATGCGATTTTGGAGATTTGTTGCATTTTCGCAGGCGATAGCCGTTTCTTTTCCCGCAACAATGCCACGTGGCCTGCGAATAAGGTTCGTTGCACCGACAAAGATCACTTTCGGAGTATTGTAATTATTCAGATATACCTCCCTTTCGATTTAAAAGTACAATACTTTTAAATCGCACACATTGCAATAGTCAACTAACTCTTTTTCGCTTTACTATAGCTGAGGCATACCTCACAAACAGTATCGAAGCAGTCGCCAAAAATGTTCCAAGAGCCCAACCAGCTATAACATCAGAGGCCCAGTGGACGTTGAGAACGATACGGGATATACCAACTAGCGCAATAAGAAATACGCAGGCAACCACAACCAGTTCCCTTTTTATCCACGAATTGATCCGCGGCACAACAAGGTATGCAACGACGACAAAGAAAGCGGCAGCGAGACTAGCGTGACCGCTCGGGAAACTGTAGCTGGTGATGACTTCAAAGGCATTTTCTGGACGGGCACGAACAAAGTAATCTTTGAGTATACTGAGTATGACAGCTGTTGACCCTATCGAAAGGATGGTCAGTGCCGCACGACGCCATTTTTTGGTCCATAGTAGCCATATACCAAGAAGAGCACCTACAACTATCAGGGCTTCGGAACTAAATATCTTGCTTACCCAGTAGGCAGTATGCACCCAGAAGATAGAAGCGTGCTGGGAAACAAAGAGACTCACCCACACATCAAATCCGGAAAAAAATGAATTTTGAGATATAGCATCCTGGACCATGCGCGAGAGAACCAGGAGAGCGGCAATATTGATAATAAGAGTTAATATTTCGTATTTTGCGAAAGCCTTGAAACGTAAGTTAACAAAACGATAACCCCACAAGATAAGTGCGACTACAATGATAGCTATGACCACAAATTTTCCAAAGACACCAACAGCTATATGGTAACTTGCTCCAAAGACATATCCCAAACCAACGGAGATGACCACCCAGCTGATCCCCCCAATAATATTAAAAAGCCAGAAACGCCCAGTCGATGTCTGGTTGGTCCCAACTAGAAATGGCATGAGAGCACGAGTGATAGGGTTGAACCTTCCGAAGACCATCGCTTTTCCTGTATGTCGTGCAAGAAGACTCTGAGTCTTTTCGATATGTTCGTTGCGTATAAAAAAGTATGGACGAAGCTTGTCTATGAGCGACAAACCAAACCTCCTTCCGAGATAAAAGCCCAAAAAATCTCCCAGGATTGCTCCAGTGGTCGAAATAATAAGAACCCCGTAAAGGTTGAGCGTGCCTATCTTTGCGAGGAATCCTCCCAAAATAATAGCTACATGCCCGGGAACAGCC